>JANYHY010000479.1 GCA_025362165.1 Myxococcales bacterium
CTTGTGGCACGACCGATACGCGGCGTGTGAACGTGGTCTTCATGGGCATGGGCGAGCCGCTCCACAACGTGGTCGCCGTGCTCGGCGCGGTGCGCGCGATGTGCGAGCCTGCTGGCCTCTCGATCGCGCCGTCGCGCGTCACCGTGTCCACCGCAGGACTCGTCGCGGGGATCGATGCGCTCGCCCACGCAGAGGTGCGGCCTTGCCTCGCGCTCAGCGTCAACGCCACGACAGACGACGCTCGCTCGCGCACGATGCCGATCACCAAACGCCACGGCCTCGAGGATCTGCGCGCCGCACTAACGCGCTTCCCCAAGCGACCTCACGAGAAGATCACGATCGAGTACGTGCTGCTGAGCGGCGAGAATGACACCGAGCAAGACGCGCGCAGGCTCGCGCATTTCTGCGAAGGCTTTCGTCATGTCGTGAACGTGATCCCGTACAACGCCTTCGAGGGCGCGCGCTTCGAAGCTCCGACGGAGGACACGATCGCGCGCTTCGTTCGCGCAGCGCAGGCGGCCGGCGCGCTCGTCACCGTGCGCCACTCGCGCGGGCGCGACGTGTCCGGCGCGTGTGGTCAGCTCGTGCAGCGGGGGAGAAGGAATCGTTCTCTCGAGGTCGTCGTCTGATCAAGGAGTCGGCTTGCGCGTCGTCGTGAGCCGGGCGCAACCAACCGCGTCGCCCGCCTTGCACGCCTCGCCGTACGCTTTACCCGCAGCGGTGGAGTCACCCTTGGCGGTCAACAGATCCCCTTGCACCGTGCAGTACTGACGGTTCTCGTCATCGTGTCCGCAGGCGGACTCACACGCGTCGAGTCGCGCGCTCACTGCCGCCGAGGTGTCCTTGCACACGTTGGTCAGATGCACGTAGTAGCCGAACACGCCCGCCACGATCGCGATCGGAATCGCGACGACGAGCCCTAAAACTAGCCCGATCCAGAGCCAGAGTCGGGATCGCGGCTTGCTTGGCGGTGCGGCCGGCACCGGACGCGCGATCGGCCGGAGCGCAGAGACCGCGGGGAGAGTGCCTCGGTGAGGACGCGTCGCGATGATCTCGCTCGACGCCTCCTCGTCGCGAGTCGGAGTCTCCGTGTGCGGCTGCCGAATAGTCGCGGCGTCGTCTCCAACGTGTAAGGCGGCATCGAGCGCCTTGAGCTCTCGCGACATGTCCTCGGCCGACTGAAAGCGCGCGTCAGGATCCTTGTGCAGCCCGCGCATCACGATCGCCGCGAAGCGCGGATCAGCTTTGGGACAGACGAGGTCGAGCCGCGGTGGCGCGCGGTGCAACACGTCATCGAGCTGCACGCGCGAGTCACTCGCGAGCAGCGGCACCTGACCGCTCACCGCCTCGTACAAGCACGCGGCGACTGCGTACAGATCCGTGCGCGCGTCGAGCGTGCGACCGTCGATCTGTTCGGGGGCCATGTACTGCGGCGTTCCGACGAGCACGCCGTCTGCGGTGATCGGCGCGCCGTCGTCTTCCATCAGCTTCGCGACGCCGAAGTCGAGCACCTTCACGACGTCGCCGAGCGCGGGCGAAGGCGAGACGAACACGTTGTCTGGCTTGATGTCTCGGTGAAGGATCTTCGCGGCGTGCGCAGCTGCGAGCGCCGCGAGGATCTGCGCGCCGATGCCAGCAACGCGATGCCAGTCGAGCACGCCTTCATCCGCGATCAGCCGCCGCAGGCTCTTGCCCAAGAGCAGCTCCATCACCAAAAAGGGCGGATCCGAGCCTCCCGCTTGGAAATCAGTGACGAGCACGATGTGCGGGCTGCCGAGGCGCGCTGACGTCTCAGCCTCCACGCGAAAGCGCGCGACAGCGTTCTCGTTGGCGAGCCTGGCCTTGTGCAACACCTTCACCGCCACGCGACGACCGAGATCTTCTTGCACGGCTTCGTACACCGAGCCCATGCCGCCTTGTCCGATCAGCCGCGACAGACGGTACTTTCCTCCAAGGACGCGTCCCGTCAAAAGGCTCGCCGGCTTCTCTTCCACGAACGCAGTCTACCTATCACTCGCGAACACCACGCGTCCGAGCTTCGCCTCCTCGTCGCTCGCCTGGGCGCGCTCATCTTCCAGGGCCTCTGCCTCGGCCTCGAGGTCGGCGAAGCGGTAGCGGATCTCGCCGTTGGGTCCCGTGTCTACGTCACCGCCGAGGTCCACCACGCGCCTGGTGATCTCCTTGCTCGAAGGCTCCACGCCCATCTCCTTTCGGTACGCGGCGCGCAGCGCTTCATCCGAGACGGGCTCCTTCTTTGGCGCATGCGTGAGCACTTCGCGCAGGATCGAGAGCCGAGCGTTCTCGCGAGCGTGAGCCGTCTTTGCTCGCGATCGAAACAACGCGCGCGCCGCGGGGGCTAAAAATAGCCCGATCGAGAACACAAGTGGCACGACGCCAAGAGCTATCGGGAGAGAAGGGTCCGGCATCACGACAGGCGGGTGCTTCGAGAACAGCGTGAGCATGTTCTGGATCGTCATGCCGTGCTCGAGAACCCACGCAGACATCAAGAGGTTGAAGCCGTTGAGCAGCGAGACGATCACGTTCGCGCCAGCGTCGTTGCCTGTGAGCGGCTCGAGCGCGTGGGGCCGCTGCCATACAGGCATCTGCTTGCCCTTTGCGTCTTCCGTCGTCGCGGTGCGACGCAGCTCCTTGAAGCGATAGAAGATGCCGCCGCCATCGGCGACCTCCACGGACCCTTCGAAGTCCAACATCAAGCGCGCCATCAGCGGATCAGCTTGATCGCGCGGCAGCCCAGTCACGCGCATGACATCCGCGAGCCCGATGCGACCTTGGTTCGCGCGGATCTCCGAGACGACGCGCGCGCGCATCGCGTTCGGATCTTCGGGTGGAGTCTCCGGTCCGAACACGAAGCGGTTGACCTTCTCGTAGAACGGTATGCCCTCTGCGGCGGATCGTGAACGCGGCTGTTTTTTGCGACCTCTGTTCGCATAGCCGTAATCAAGGGGGGCGTAGTAGAGCGGCGAGAAAGGACGAAACGTCCAGAAGAGCGCATCACCAAGCACACGGAACATGCCGCCCACGACTCCGAAGCCTGAGCCGCGGTCGCGATCGTTGCCGCTCGATCGCGCGAACGCGAGCGCGATCAGCATCGCGACGAAGATCGCGGTGTAACCGAGGAGCACGACCAAGATCCACGCGCGCACGGCGAAGCGACCGACACCGAGCATCGCGCGGCCAGTCTTGGCAAGCGCGCGATCGATCGCGTCGCGCGTCTCCCATGGCTTGGTGAATCCCGCGGGGAAGACATGCACGAGATCGCCGTCTTCGGTCACGCGCAGGTGGCCGCGATACGCGCTCGTCAGCCAGTGCAGCCCAGACTCCGCGTCACGCAGAGCTAGCCCGCTCGCGGCCGAGGCATCCGCGATGGTCATCGGGCGCTGCGGATCTTTGATGGCCGCTTGCAACGCCTTCGCGGCGAGCCGTGGCTCCATGTACGAAGGCGCGTCTGCCACGAGGCACAAGGTAAGGCGGCGTTGCGTGCGAGTCACGGGCCTGCTTGGATTCGGACATGGCGGTTTCTCCTGCGGAAGCGCGACGAGCGCTCGCGCTCTCGGACGCCGCGTTGCTCTTGGAGTGCACTGAGGACTTCTTCATCGCCTCGGGTCCTGGCGGTCAACACCGCAACAAGACAGAGACCGCAGTGCGCCTCACGCATCGACCCACGAACGTCGTCGTCACGGCGACCGAGCGCCGCAGCCAGCTACAAAACCGGGGTGAGGCGCTCGATCGCTTGAAGGCTCAACTAAAGAAGCTCTCGTATGTCGCGCCACGGCGAAGGCCTACCAAGCCGACGAAGGGTTCGCAGACGCGCCGCTTGGACGGCAAGCGCAAGCAGAGCGACAAGAAGCGCGCACGCGGCGGACAGTGGTGACTACACTGCTGCGATGACTGCTCTTGTCTCGGATGCTTTCGTCGACTTCGCGCTCTACGATGTCCTCGACGCGCTCTCGCTGTGCGCGCTGCCTGCGTTCTCTGAGCACTCGAAGGAGACCTTCGACATGG
>JANYHY010000484.1 GCA_025362165.1 Myxococcales bacterium
GTCCCGTTGAGGCGCGTGGTCAAGAACAGGTTCCTCGGCTTCAGGTCGCGATGAACGATGCCGAGCGCGTGCGCCTCCGCGACGGCTTCAGCCGCCTGCACGAGGTAGTCGACGGCGATCGTGGTGGGCACTTGTCCAGAGTCGCTGATGACCTCGTCGAGGTCTTTGCCCTCCAGGTACTCCATCACCATGTAGGGCGCGCCGTTCTCCAGGCGTCCTACGTCGCTCACCTTCGCCACGTGCTCGCTCTTCAAGCGCACGGCGGCGCGAGCCTCACGCTCGAACCTTGCGACGTTGTCGGGATAGGCGAGCGCGTGCGGGAGCATCAGCTTGATGGCGACCCTCTGCTCCAGACCGACGTGTATCGCCGCGACGACCACGCCCATGCCACCCTCGCCGAGCACACGCTCGACGCGGAACTTCCCCGCGAGGATGTCGCCGGGCTTCACCGAGGGGGGCGGCTGTTGGGCCGAGTCGGTCATCGTCGCCGACAGGATAGCACCGTCTATTTGAGTCCGGCTGCCTTCAACTCGCGGTCCAGCTCACCGGTGGCTTGCATCTCGACCACGATGTCGCACCCGCCCACGAACTTCCCCTTCAAGTAAAGCTGCGGGATGGTTGGCCAGCTAGAGAACGCCTTGATGCCTTCGCGGATCTCGGGATCGCTGAGCACATTCACGGTCTCGAACGGGACGCCCTCTTTCTTGAGGACTTCGACGACGCGCGACGAGAAGCCGCACTGAGGAAAGCTCTTGGTGCCCTTCATGAACAGGACGACAGGCGCTTTGTCGATCAGCTCTTGGATGCGTGTCTTGCTGTCGCTCATTTACTTCTCCTCTGGGGTCTTGGTGGTGAGTGACAGCGCGTGGATCGCGCCCTTCATCTCCTCGTGCAGCGCCGCGTACACCATTTGGTGCCGCTCGATTCGGCTCTTGCCGGCGAACTGCGTGGCGACGATCGTGGCGCGAAAGTGGTCGCTCGTGCCCGTGAGGTCCTCGACCTGCACCTGGGCTCCCGGGAAACCTTGCTCGATGAGCTTCGTCACCTTCTCAGTCGGTATCATCGGCTCTCCAATAAGCCGTCGTCGCGGGGTGTCAAGCGATCCCCATGAGGAAAAGGAGCAGCGCCTTCTGCACGTGCAGCCTGTTTTCGGCCTGATCCCACACGCGCGACGCGGGTCCTTCGATGACGTCGTCGGCGATCTCTTCTCCGCGATGCGCAGGTAAGCAGTGCAGAGCGATGGCGGTCGGCTTGGCCTTGTTCATCATCGCAGAGTTGAGAGTCCAGCCCGCGAACGCCTTGTTACGCTCGTTCTCCGACTCTTGGCCCATGCTCGTCCACACGTCCGTGTTGACGACGTCCGCGTCGCGCAGCGCCTCATCGGGGTTGTTCGTGAACGACGCGCAGCCGACCTTCGTCGCGTGATCGCGCTCGGTCTGCGGCGGGAAATACCCCTCTGGAGACGCGACGCGCAGGTGAAATCCGAACAGCTCCGCCGCCTCGACGAAGCTCCGCGCCATGTTGCTGCTGCCGTCGCCGAGCCAAGCCACGTGCATGCCCTCGATCGATCGGCCGAGCGCCTCTTCGATCGTGAACACGTCGCAGAGCACCTGCACAGGATGACCGTCATCACTGAGCGCGTTGATCACGGGCACGGACGCGCTCTTCGCCATTCCCAACAGGCGCGAGGTCTCGAACGTGCGAAACACGATCGCGTCGCAATAACGCGAGAGCACGCGAGCCGTGTCCGCGATCGGCTCGCCGCGTGCGAGCTGGCTGCCTTGCGTCGTGAGCACGACTGGATGACCGCCGAGCTGCGCCACTCCGACCTCGAACGAGACTCGCGTGCGCGTCGACGCCTTCTCCATCACGATCGCCACCGCGCGTCCGGCGAGCGCTGACAGCCTCGAACCGCGCGGCTCTTGCTTCATGGTCTTCGCGAGGGCGAGCACGTGCCGCGCTTCTTCGAGGCTCAAGTCGCGCAGAGAGAGGAAGTCACGCTTGGTCATGTGATGAGCTCGCGTTCGATGCCGGCGATGAGGTCAGCGTGCGAGGGGATCGCGCTCGCTTGGTTCGCGAGCTGCGAAATGCGCGCGCCGAGCTCCGCTCTCTGCCGAGCCAACGCGCGCGGCCCAGACCCGCCGAGGCTCTCCTTCGCCAAAACGGCTCGCGCGGGGTCGAGCACGTCGAGCGTCGGTTGATCGAACGAAGCGTGGACGGTTTGCGCTTCTGCGAGCGTGACCGCGCGTAACGGCCTCTCCCCATCTTGCGCGAGGCGCACGAGCGCGCCTACCGCCTTGTACGCCTCGCGAAACGGCACACCGTTCTTCACGAGCGCCTCTGCGAGATCGGTCGCCTGCGTGAAGCCGTCGCTCACTGAGCGCAGGCATGCCTCGCGATCGAACCTCACGTGCGGCAGCGCGAGCGTCACGGCTCGCAGCGCTCCCGCCGTGACCGCAGGTGAAGAGAGCAGGGCCGCGCGGTCCTCTTGTTGGTCGCGGTTGTAACCGCTAGCAAGTCCCTTCACGAGCGTGAGCATGTGAGTGACATTGGCGATGCCGCGCGCCGACTTGCCGCGCACCAGCTCGAAGACGTCGGGGTTCTTCTTCTGCGGCATCATGGACGAGCCCGCTGCGACGCTCCCGTCGAGCTTCACGAGGCCGAACTCGCTCGTCGAGAAGTCGACGACGTCGGTGGAGAGCTTTCCGAGCGCGAGCAACACACGCGCGCAGGCCCAGGTGAAGTCCAGCGCGAAGTCGCGATCTCCGACGGTGTCGAGCGCGTTGATCGTCACGCGTGGAAAGCCCAGCAATCGCGCCGTTAGCTCGCGATCGATCGGCAACGACGAGCCAGAGCATGCGCCCGAGCCAAGCGCGAGCTCGTTGACGTGATCGAGCGCGAACGCCATCGTCTCGCCCGCACGCACCAGCTGCGAAGCCCACGCCAGAATCAACAACGCCGCGCTGATCGGCTGCGCGCGCTGCCGATGCGTGTAGGCCGCCAACGTCACGTCCTCCTCCTGCACCGAGCGTTCGACGAGCGCTCGAGCGAGCGCACAGGTCTCGGTCAGCAGCGACGCCGCACGATCGCGGACGAAGAGGCGCAGGTCCGTGGCGACTTGATCGTTGCGAGATCGCGCGGTGTGAAGGCGCCCAGCGATGTCGGGCCCCAGCGTCTTGGTCAGGTACGCCTCGACGGCCATGTGCACGTCTTCTTCGCCTTGCATCGGCACTTCTGCGCCGCCAGTCCGCGCGAGGGACAACAGCGCGTCGGCGAGCGTGTGCGCGTGCGCCGAAGGAATGACGCCTGTCTTGCCGAGCATCGTCGCGTGCGCGGCGCTCCCGAGCAGATCATGCGTGATGAACGCCGCGTCGTCATCGATCGAGCTCGACCACTCGACGAGCTCCGTCATCATCGCGCCGCCCGTCGCCTCTGTTCGTGCGATGCCACCGGTCATTGGGCTTCGGGCTCGCCCTCCCAATAGTCGACGCTCTCACCTTGTCGCGAGACCCAACGATGAAGCGGCTTCTCGAACGGCCCCGCGGAAGCGGCGACCTTCTTCGAGTCGGGATACCCGACCACGTCAACCTTCTGCGCCGACGCCGAGACGCACAAGTAGACGAGCGGCTCTGCTCCGTCGTTGATCATCTGGTGCGCGTGATCGGGACCAACAGGGAACGCGATCCAATCACCCGCGCGAATGGGCACCCTCTGCTCTCCGATGCGAGCGATGCCCGTCCCCGACAGGACGTAAATCGCCTCCTCCGTCGCGCAGTGATAGTGACGGGGGAACGAGATGCCTCCGACG
>JANYHY010000487.1 GCA_025362165.1 Myxococcales bacterium
TCGTGGGACAGCAACTTCTTCGCGAACATCCACGACGCCTTGCGCTCCCGGGCAAGCGTGATCGACGTACTCACCGCCGAGGAAGTAATCGAGGGCCTTGTAGACCGACGCGTTGTCCTTCGAGTGCGCGGGCACCCAGAAGGCGCCCATCCACTTGTTGTAGCCCTCCTTGGTGTACGCGTAGGCGAGAAACAGGACGGGGGCCGAGAGCCCACCGACGAGAGCGGTGGCGAGCTCGACCTCGACGAAGGCGCGCGCGAGACGCTCATCGGCTTCGGAGCTGTCGCGCTGGTGGCTGCGACCAACCCTGGGTGCGGGTGCGGTGACGACGGACAAACGAACGGCACAGGCTGCGGATCGGACTGCAATCAAGTGTGCGGCGATGCGTTGCCGATGGGCCTCATCGGATCGTACACGTCCGTCGCGACGGCGAAGGACGGCACCGTTTGGGTGTCCGGCTACAACGACGCGCCGCTCGACGGCTCGCTCTCTCCTGGCTCGCTCTATGGCGATCTGGTCGTCGGCAAGTTCGACTCGGGCAAGAAGCAGGTCGTGTGGGCCACGGTAGACGGTATCCCGCCTCTCCCCAACGGACAGAAATGCCCTGACAACGCCCCGCTGGGTTGGCGTCACGGCATCAGCGACGCAGGTCCGGACGTCGGCCTCTGGACGAGCATGCAGCTCGACCCGAACGACCACCCGATGGTCGTCTACTACGACGCGACCAATCACCAAGCGAAGTTCGCGGCGTCGGACGGCACCAACTGGGCTCCTCCGTATGTGCTCATGCAGGGAACGCAATCGGACTTCGGCCGCTACGCGAAGATGATCATCGTGAACGGCAACCCCGTCGTCGCGTTCCTCGGCATGGAGAAGGGCGCCAAAGGCTACACACGATCTCGCGTGATCATAGGCCGCTCGAGCGTTCCTACTCCGATAAGCGCAGCGAGCTGGACGTTCGAGAACGCCGCGGTGGACGAGCAGACACCGTGCGCTCCCGCGTTCTGCGACGCAGGTCAGGTCTGCGTGCCGACCGGCGCTCTCGGCGTAGGCCTCATCGGCGCGTGCGTCGCTCCCATCACTGGGTGCACTCCGGCAGACTGCGGCTCGGGCAAGGCGTGCGTGAGCGTCGCCAACAAAGCCACGTGCGTGGCCTCGATCTCCGCGACCGATCCCGTCAGCTTCCCGAACGCCTTCGGTGACTACGTGAGCCTCGCGAACGGCCCCGACGGTCTCGGCCTCGTGGTCTACGATCGCGTCCGCGGAAACCTCATCGGCGTGACGAACGCTGGCGGCAAGTGGAGCGCGGCGATCCTCGACGGGCAAGTTGGTGCGAACCCCGATCCCATGCGCAAGAACACGGGCGACGACGGCATCGCGTGCACGCTCACGATCGCACCGAACAAGGACTGGCACATCGCGTACGTCAACGGCGTCCAGGAGCAACTGCAGTACATGCTGGTACCGGGAGGCACGTTCGCGCAGGCGTTCAAGCCGGAGGTCATCGACGACGGCACCGACAGCGGCAAGCCGTACAAAGACGGCATCCACATCATCGGCGACGACGCCTCCTTGCAGCTCGACGGCAGCGGCAACGTAGTCGTCATCTACCAAGACTCGACAGCAGGCGCGCTCCGCTACGCGAACGGCGTAGCCAACGGCGGCACGCACAAGTGGACGGCGCACACAGTCGCGCAGCAAAATGGCTTCGCCGGGTTCTTCCCGCGCTTCGTCCCCAACCAATCGACGTTGACGAACTTCTACCGCAAGACCGATCACGCGAACAAAACGGTGACCGGTGACGTCGCGTTCGTCTCTCCCTGAGAGCCGCGCGTGACGATCTCCGTGGAGCGCGAGGCCGGGACAGAGGAGCCCGCCCGCGCACATGGTGACGTGCTCGGACGTGGGGCGCGCGTGCGCTACGTCGAGGTAGGCCGTGGACCTGTGCTCGTGCTGCTGCACGACATGCTCTCGAGCTCGCTCGAATGGGACGACGTGGTCACGCAGCTCGCCCGAAAGTTTCGAGTCGTCACCATCGATCTCCCGGGACACGGCGAGAGCGAGAAGCTCCCGCCTTCGCATTTCAGGTACGGCTTCGACGCGTTCGCCGACGCGATCATCGACGTCATCGCGGCGCTTGGCACCGCGCGTGTCCACCTCTGCGGCCGCGCGCTTGGTGCGCTCGTGGCGATCACGGTCGCGGCGAAGTATCCGGCGGTGGTCGATCGGCTCGCGCTCGTGGCCCCGGACGTGTACGAGCGGCGGCGCCCATGGACCGAACGCGCCGCAGGGTGGCCGGTGGTGGGCAGTGTATTCTACAAGCAATTGTTCGGACACGCCTTGTTCTCGCGGTATTTTCGCGCGCAGCTCGCAGACCGCTCGCGCATGAACACCGCGCGCGTGGACGCACTCTTTGCGAGCTTCGACGAGCCCGCGGCGCGAGAAGCGGCGTACGCGACGCTCTTGGCGTTGCAAGACACTCGCAGCGTCGTCGCTCGCCTCGCCCGAGTCTCCGCGCCCACGCTCGTGATCAGCGGACGCCATGATCGCTTCGCCTCCGTCACCGCTGGGCGCAAGCTCGCTCGTGAGCTCGAGCGAGGCCGCTTCGAAGTCCTCGAGTGCGCTCACTCGCCCGCTGAAGAAATTCCCGACGCGCTCGTCAGCGTCCTCGGCGAGTTCCTCCTCACCGCGCGGACGAGTGAGCGCGACATCTCGAGGGCGCGTTGACGGACGCGCGAGCACGCAAGCGCTTCACGAAGAACCGCGGCGCGCTCGTGGGTGCTGTGTTCGTCGCCATGCTGCTCGGCTTCGCCGTCCTCGCGCCAATGCTCGCAGGCCATGACCCATACGCGAGCGACTTCGATCACGGCGTGACCTCGCTTGGCCTACCTGTCGGACCATCTCACGAGTACTGGCTCGGTACGGATCGCCTCTTCAGGGACGAGCTCGTGCGCCTCGCGTTCGGTGCGCGCATCTCGCTCATCATCGCGTTCGCCGCGACGTTCCTCGCCACCGTCATCGGCGCGCTCGTCGGTATCGTCGCTGGCTATTACGAGGGCTCGCGCGGCCTCCCCGTCCCGCTCGTCACCTTGGTTGGCTTCGGCGCTTCTGTGGCGTTGATCATCGCGGGCGCGTCCCCGTTCTTTGCTTACGCAGCGACGCTCGCAGGCGTGGTGGTCGGCGCAGCGGGCGTCGCGACCAAGTCGGTCTGGCTCACCGCAGGGCCTCGCCTCAACGCGGACACCGCCCTCATGCGGCTCGTCGACGTGGGCCTCTCCTTCCCCTTCTTGTTGCTTGTGATGGCGGTCGCGGCCGCGCTCGACAAGACGAGCACGGGCGCCATCTTCCTCACGCTCGGGCTGACGGGCTGGCTCGGCACGGCGCGCGTCGTTCGCGCCAAGACGCTGCAGGTGCGCGGGCTCGACTTCGTGGTCGCGTCTCGGGCGCTCGGTCAGCCAACATGGCGCATCATGCTCCTGCACGTCCTGCCCAACGTCGCGGGCCCGCTCATCGTCATCGCGACGAGCTCGGTGGCGCAGATGATCCTGGCCGAGAGCGTCCTGTCGTACCTGGGCGCGGGGCTCTCGCCTCCAACTCCGACGTGGGGTCGAATGCTCTACGAGGGGCAGGACAGCTACTTGAGCGCGCCATGGCTCCTCGCGGCGCCTGCCGCGGCGATCCTTATGGCCGTGCTCGGATTCAACCTCGTGGGTGAAGGCCTACGCGACGCATTGGATCCGCGCGATGCGTAGCCTCCTCGCGCTCGCCACCATCGTTCTTTTGAGTGGATGCAACACGCCGCTCGTCGCTCCGATCGAGCGCGCCAGCCTCGAAGACGCAACTCCGACGCGTGGGGGTGTTCTACGCCTCGCGTCGATCGCGGACGTGCGCGGGCTGGACCCCGCGGTCACCTCGGACGCGCTCGGCGCGATCGCGATGGAAGAGATCTTCGCCGGCCTCGTCGACTTCGACGACAAGGGCAATATCGTGCCTGATTTGGCGGACCATTTCGAGATGGCGCCTGACGGCATGGAGTACACGTTCACGCTCCGCCAAGGCCTTCGCTTTCACGACGGCGATGAGGTGACCGCCGACGACGTGCGCCGCTCGATCGAGCGCGCCCTGCACCCGGACACGCCAAGCGCGTTCGCGAGCTTCTACGATCGCATCCTCGGTTTCAAAGAATATACTGAAAAGAAAACTCAACACCTCGAGGGCGTGCGTGTGCTGGGTCGCTACGTCGTCTCGATTCGCCTCTCCTCACCGGACGCGACGTTCTTGGCTGCGTTCGCGATCCAGATGTTGCGCCCGGTCTGCAAGAGCGCGACAGACCGCTACGACGACACGTGGACGCCCTGCGGCGCGGGTCCGTTCAAGATCGCTCCGAACGGCTGGGACCATGGTCGATCGCTCACGCTCGTGCGCCACGACGGATGGTACAAGCCTGGCGAGCCGTACCTCGACGGCGTCGTCTTCACCTACGGGATGAACCAAACGACGCAACGCTTCAAGCTCGAGGACGGCGACCTCGACGTCACGCAGGACCTCTCGCAGACGGACACGCTGCGCTTCCTCGCGGACTCGCGATGGCTCCCGTACGGCTTCAAAGAGGGCGCGCGCAACATCTACGGCGAAGGGATGAACCTCGAGATGGCGCCCTTCGACAACATCGAGGTGCGTCGCGCTGTGTCGTGCGCCATCGACCGTGAGCACATGCGCCTGCTCCGCGCCGCGAACATGAGCGTGCAGACGCGCGCGTTGCCGCCGGTGTTGGCGGCTGCCGAGCCCAACTTTCCTGGACAACACTTCGACCTCGCCGAGGCGCTCACGCACATGAAGAACGCGGGCTACCCGTTCGATCCGGTGACCGGCAAGGGCGGGTGGCCGTATCCGATCACCTACGTCGCCGCGAAGGCAGGGTTGCTGGAGTTCACGAGCCAACTGCTCCAACAGGATCTCGCGCGCATTGGGATTCGGATCGAGCTCAAGATCGTCAACTGGGCCACGTACCTCGCGATGTCGCAGCGGCGCAAGACAGTCGCGTTGTCTCCCGCGGGTTGGCAGAGCGACTTCCCCGACGCCGCCGACTTCTTCGAGCCTATCTTCTCGAGCGCTTCGATCGCCGACGAGAACTCCAACAACTCTGCGTTCTATTCGAACGGCAAGCTCGACGCGCTCCTCGACGTCGCGCGCAAGGAGACCGACAAAGCGGCGCGCGCGCGCATGTACCGCGAGGCTGATCGCATCGTCTGCGACGACGCGCCATGGGCGTTCGAGTACGTCGTGCAGCGACGCATCGTCCACCAACCGTACGTGAGGGGCTTCCACGACCACTTCGTTTGGGACCTCTACGCTCGCGACACTTGGCTCGACCGAGGCACACGTGAGCTGGCCTCACGAAGCGGCGTGTTCGGGCACCTCGGATCCGTGCTCGGAAGCAACAGATGATGCGTCATCTGTTGAATCGGCTCGCTTGGGCGGTCTTCATCGTGTGGGCGGTGGTGACGCTGACGTTCGTGGTGAACACCGTCATCCCGAGCGATCCCGCCCGCATGGTCGCGGGCCAACAGGCGCGCCCGAAGGACGTGGAGCGGATTCGCGCTCAGCTTGGGCTCGATCGCCCGCTCGTCGTTCAATACGGCAGCTTCATGCGGCGCCTCGTACACCTCGGGCCGCGCGACCCAGACGCCAAGGATCCCCTACACGGCACGTGCGGCACGCTCTTGTGGCTGCACATCGACTTCGGCAAGAGCTACCAGCAGCACCGGCCGGTGACGACCATCCTCGCGGAGCGCGCGGGCCGCACAGTCTTCTTGGCGCTCGCGGCGGTGTTCGTTCAGGTGTTGCTCGGCGTGGGGTTCGGCGTGTTCTCTGCCGCCAAGCGCGGCTCGATGTTCGATCACATGTCGGTCGGCGTGAGCCTGCTTGGCATCAGCATGCCCACCTTTGTGCTCGGCTTGCTGCTCCAGTTCGTGCTCGCTCATCAGCTGCGGCTCCTCCCGCTGGACGGCTACGGCAAGACCTTCGGCGAGCACGTCGCGTCCGTGATCTTGCCCGCGCTCACGCTCGGGATCTCGGGCGGGGCTTATTACACGCGCTTCGTTCGCGACGAGCTGACCAACCTCATCAAGCAAGACCACGTCCGCACGGCGCGCGCGAAGGGTCTCGGTCCTGTCGCGGTGTGGGTTCGCCACGCGCTGCGCAATGCGCTCGTCCCTCTGGTCACGCTCGTCGGTTTGGATCTCGGCGCGCTCGTCGGCGGGGCCATCGTCACCGAGACGCTCTTCCGTTGGCCGGGTCTTGGCGCGCTCAGCGTGAGCTCGTTGCTCGATCGCGACGGCCCAGTGATCCTCGCGACGGTGGTCGTCACCTCGACGGCGATCGTGCTGTCGAACGTGCTTGTCGATCTGTCGTATCGGCTGCTCGATCCGCGCGTCAGAAAGGCCTGATCGCTACTCGCCGAGCAGCGCCTTGCACTCGCTCACTTGCGGGCCTTGCGCTTTTTGCACGCACGATCGATACGCTTGCTTCGCGGCGCCTGAGTTGCCCTGCGCGTCCAGGGCTCCGCCGAGCGTGAGCCAAGCCTCTGCGCTCGATGGGTTCTGCTGCGTCGCCTGGCGCGCGTAACCGACCGCCGCTCCGAAGTTGCCTGCGTTGAGAGCGTTCTGCGCGCTCTGCAGCGGATTGCCCGTGGGAGGAGGGTTGTTCGTGGGAGGGGTCGTCGCGCTCGTCGTCGCAGAAGGGTTGGTCGCCGGAGCCGAGTCTGGTTCGTCCATCTCGACGACCGCGGCGTCCTCCGGTGCTGCAGACGCGCTCGGCGCCGCGCTGATCGTCGCGCTCGGCGGAGGAGGAATGTCGATCGTGGGTGCCGTGACCGTGGTGGTCGTCGGGACGGGTTGTGGCGCGTCCCCTCCGCGCAGTTTGTAGACGAGGACACCCACGCCGATCACCACGACGAAGCCAATCGCGAAGGCCGCGATGCGCGGCATGAGCGAGGTCGCGCCAGGAATTTCGGCGGGCTCTTCAGCGGCATCGGCCTCGACGGGAGCCTCGCGCACCTTCACCGTCGGTGGCGGAGCGGCGCTCTTGTCGTGGTCGTCGTCCTCTTCGTCTTCTTCGTCGTCCTCTTCGTCTTCGTCGTCTTCTTCGTCTTCTTCGTCGTCTTCTTCGTCGTCCTCTTCCTCTTCGTCTTCGTCGTCTTCTTCGTCTTCGTCTTCGTCGTCTTCTTCGTCTTCGGACGGACTGAGCTCACTCAGCGATGCGGCGCGCTTCTCTTGTGTCGCGTCTCCCTCTGCCTCTTCCTTCTCTTCCTCGTCTGGCTCGACCTCTTCGAGCGTAGACGTCGGCGGCAGCGCGACCGCAGCCATCTTCATCGTGGTGCTTGGAGAGTGACTCTTCGGGAGCTCTGTCGGCTTCGAAGGCGGTGGCTTGGACGAGACGTCATCATGCGCAGGCATCGCAACGGGAGTCGGTCGCTGATCGCTTGGCGCCGACTTCGGTGACTCGAGCTCACGCTCGGTCTTCGGTGGCTGCTCGGGAAACTGCCGTAGCGTCGTCGCGAAGTTGCGCGTGTCCTCGAGCTCGGCGCCTTCAATCGGCTTCGGCGTCTTCGGCTCGACGCGCGGATCCTTCATGCCGATCGCAGGGTGCGTGGGTTGCTCGACCGCGCCGCGGGCTTCGATCTTGGCGAGCTGAACGCGCGCGACCTCGGCTGGCTTGCTCGGTTGATCCTTTTGCACTTCCTTTGAGACGTCTTTGACGATCGGCGGCGGCGCCGTGGTCTCGGCCGCTGGCACGATGAGCATCTCGTCGCTCGGTGATCCAGGAGGCGGTTTGTATGTCTCGTGTCGACCGCTGTCCGGCACGATCGTGTCACCCTCGCCGACGGCCTCCTCTGCTTTCGGGACGAGCAGCTCTTCGAAGTAGAGCTTCGTGATCGTGGAGAGCGTCGACAGGTCTTCGAACGGCGACTGATCCACCACCTGCATCAGCGTCCGCTTGCCGTCGAACAGACGCAAAATCCCGTTGAGCTCGTCAGGGATCTCATTCAAGCGCTCGAGCAGCTGTTGATGATCGATCTCGAAGATGGTCGACAGCGGCGGCAGCTGCTCGCACAACCGACCCCACTCGTCGACGCGGCGCATGCCCTCCATCAGGATGCCCTGCGTGGAGGTGCCGATGATGTCGTCGTTCTTCACCGCGGTGAAGACGACCTCGAACTCGGCCTCGTTCCAGATGAGCGCGCGGTAGATCGCCTCTTCGCCGCGCAGCGGGCCGAGGTCTGCGTCGACCACCTTGCCGTCGCGGAAGAACACCTGCGCGTGGCTCGGACCGTTCGTCAAGTGGACGACGCCGCTCTTGCGAGAGACCTCGAACGTCTGCAGCAGATCGACGACCGCCATGTCCGCGATCGAGCCCGTGAAGCGCGTTCGTCCGCTCATCGTGCGGGTCGTCGCGATGTTCTCTTGCGTGCGGCGCGCCAGGAGCAGGTTCACGCGCGCGAGGAGCTCACGTACGAAGATTGGCTTCGTGAGGTAGTCCTCCACGCCGAGCTCGAGGCCACGGATCTTGTCCTCGATCGACTTTTGACTCGTCAAGAACACGACTGGGATCGTCGACCACTCAGGGCGCTCTTTGAGCCTGCGCACCAGCGCGTAGCCGTCTAGCTTGGGGAGGCGAGTGTCCGACAGCACGAGATCGGGCGTCGACAGCTCGAGTTTGGAGAGCGCATCCAGCCCATCCGTGGCGGTCGTGACGGAGTAGCCCGCCTTCTTGAGGCTGACCTCCAGCACGCGCACGCTGCGCGGGTCCGCGTCGACGAGAAGGAGCTGGAGCTTGGCCACGCGTTGTCCGTTTGCGGTCTACCCGTTTTCTCGGGCTCCGCCGGATATGAGAATGGTTTGCTGCCTGCTCAAGTGTCAAGCTTTCTCGGGCAAACTCCTCGACTCAAGGCACCGATGTGGTCTTGCTTTGTGACGAAACCTCGACGCCAGTGCTCCAGACGAGCAGCTCCTTGGTCACTCCGAAGTGGGGTTCTCGGGCCAAACCCGAGACTTGCGTGGTGAACAGACCGTCATCCCCGACCCTCAAGATGCTCCAAGTCGAGCTCTCGCGACGGGAGAGGAACACATGGCCGTCATTGTCGGCCAACAGGTCGCCGAACGTACCTGTGGTTCGCAGGAGTTCAGTCTTCGCCCCGCCTGCCGCGCTCACCCGATAGAGCGTCCGCGAGTCCGCGTTGATGCCATCGTTTTGGGAAGTCGCCGTGAAGAAGACTCCCCCTTTGGTCGCCGCGAGCAAACTGACTGCTTCGGTCTCTGGGAGCGTC
>JANYHY010000504.1 GCA_025362165.1 Myxococcales bacterium
GCGCCAAGACTGGCGAGTTCGTGCGCGCGGAAGAGGACCTCATGAAGTTCCTCGCAGACGACGGTGGGGCGCCGCCGAACGAGGTGCAAGGCGCGCGAGAGACGCTCGCGCAAGTACGCGCACACCTCGGCACGTTCAAGCTGCTCGTCGATCCTCCTGGAGCGCACGCGAAGCTCGACGGCACGACCAGCGTCGCGCTCGCGCCAGGCGAGGTGACGCGCGTGCGAACGACGATCGGATCGCACTCGCTCCACGTCGAGGCCGACGGCTACAGCGGTCGTGAGCTCACGTTCGACGTGTTCGCGACCGAAGAGCGCGCCGTCGAAGTGCGCTTGCTGCCCACGCTCGTCGTTCACGCGAGCCAGCCCAACCCGCGCCGCGTCGCGGGATGGATCACGATCGGCGTCGGGGGAGCGATCGCGGCATTAGGCATTTTCTCGGGGGTCTATGCGATCGAGCAGGCCGACGCCTACAACACGCGCGGCACCGGCGACTTCCAGAGCGACTCCGTGCGCGTCGCAGGCAAGACGTTCCGCACGTTAGCTGACGTGTCATTCATCACCGCTGCGGTGTGCGCAGGCGTCGGCGCCGTGCTCGTGCTCACCTCTCCAAAGACGACGCTCACCGCGAGCACGTCGGGTGTGTGGCTCACGCGATTGTTCTGATCACGGCCAGTGCGTGGTGGACTTGGGAGGTGGAGTCGGAGGTGGAGTCGGGATCGCGAGCGTACTGGTTGATGTGTAGCCTGGCGGGATCTCGAAGAGCGAATCTGGCTCGGACTTCTTGTCGATGCGTGTGGCTTCCATCTTGTTGATGAGCGCGCCCGACGGGTCGAATGTCTCGGCGCGCAGCGGAAACCCGGACGTGCCGAGCGCGTCCATCCACGTGCCGCCTCCGAGATCCTTCAGCGGGCTGGAGGCCAAGCCAAGGAACGAGAGTCCGGAGCTCACGCACACGAGAGTCCGCACATGCGAGACGGCGTCCACCACTTGCCACTCATCGCACGAGTACCCCGCGACCGTATCAGTCTTGCCCGTCTTGGCCGCGGTGGGCTTGGTCGCAGGCGTTGGCGTCGTTGTCGTCGTCGGCATCGGCATCTCCATGTAGGTCTTGGCCGATGGCGTGAGCCACCACATCTTCTTCTTGCCGCCATCGATCAAGAACACGAAGTTCAGCGACGGCATGGCCGGAAGCTCGATGCGGAGCTTGTCCTTCTTGATGGTGAACAACATCTTGGTGGTCGACGACGCCGAGAACGAGCCTGCCGACACCATTTCGATCTCGCCCTCGAAGCCGACCAAGCCAGCCAGCGCTTTGATGAGCCCGCCTCCGCCCGCGCCGCCGTCGGACGGGCCCGACTTGCCGAGCTTGCAGGATGCACACATCGCGACGACCGCGATCAGGACGCCAACCGTTCTCACGGCTCTATTGCTAGCATGCTCGCGCGATGGCCGACGCTGAGCGCCCGACATTCTCGCTGCCGCCGCCCGCTGCGCTCCGCGAAGAGGCGCAGCGCGTGGGTGAACGCGGCAAGCGCAAAGGCCGTCCGAGGCGCCGCTTCATGGCCGAGCGCGAACATGCGCTGTCGAGGACGCTCGTCCCCATCGCGGGCGTGGTGGCCGCGGCTTCAACTGGTGTGGCGTTGCTCGACGTGGGCACGTCATCGTTTCCGCCGTCTGCAACAGCCGTAGCGATCGAGGTCGTGCTCGCCGTCGGCTTGGCAATCGTCGCTGCGTTCGCACACGTGCTCCGCGCAAATTTCAAAGCGCTCGTCACGCTCGCGATCGCCGGCGGCGTCATCGCCACGTTCGGTTGGGGTGCCGCTTGTCATGAGACCGGCGGGTCTGCGAGCCCGTTCTTGTTGCTCGCGCCGCTCTTCGCGGCCGCGTTCACGCATGTCGTGCCGATCCCGCCGCGCGCTGCGATCGCGATCGGCGCCTGCGGTGTCGTCTCGATCGCGATCGCGGGTCCGCTGTCCCCGCCGTACGCGTACCTGCTCGCGTCAGTCGCCGCGATCACGGGAGTCGTCGTCGCGCGAGGGCGCCAGACGCAGGCCGTCCATTCCTTCTTGCGCACGGAGCGCTTGAGCGCCGCGCTCGCGCGAATGCAGCGCGTGCACGAGCAGCTCGTCGTCGTCGAGAAGCTCGAGGCGTTGCGTGTGCTCGTCGGAGGGATGGCGCACGAGCTTAACAACGCGCTCACGGTCAGCCAAGCTTCCAACCAGCAAGCGATCAAGGATCTCGATCGCAACGTGGAGCTCGCGAAGGGTGCGATCCTTCGCAGCGATGGTGGACTCGCCCGCATCAAGCGCACAGTCGATCGCCTGCGTCGCTTCGCGATGGCCGCAGAGGGGACGCTCGAGCCTGCAGATGTCGCGGCGATGCTCGATTTCGCGCTCGAGAGCGCGATCGGCCGCGCGCGCAGCGGAGTCGTCGTGGAGCGCATCTACGACCCCAATGTCGGCGCGATCGAGTGTCACGTGTCCGCCCTCGCCGAGGCGCTCTTCCAGATCGCGCGCAACGCGATCGAGGCGATGCCCGGAGGCGGAACGATCGAAGCTGCCGTGCGACGCGACGGCGACGTGGTGGTCCTCTCCGTCTCGGATCAAGGCCGCGGGATTCCCGCCGACCAGCTCGCCAAGGTGTTCGATCCGTTCTACACGCGCGCGCCAGGCAAGAGCGCGCAGAAGAGCGGGCTCGGCTTGTCGGCGGTGTATGGCTTGGTGACCGCGCTCGGCGGCAAGGTCCAGATCGACAGTGAGGTCGGCAAGGGGACCGTGGTGTCGATTTCGATGCCCGCGAAGAGGCGGTAGCGAGTCTCGTTCGGGATGCGATTCGTGCGCGACAAGGACACGGTGTTCTGAGTTACCATGCTCGCATGGATCAGAAGACACGTCGGCTGACGAACCGTTGCGCGGGCGTCGCCGCAGTCGCGAGCTTCCTCGCGCAGCCCATCCCCGCGGCGGACGAGATCATCGTCGTCCCCATCCACTATTTCCTCGTCACGCGCATGGCCAAGGCGCGCGGAGTGAAGAAGCGCGATCTCCCGTGGAAGTCGATCAAGAAGATCATCTGGTACGGAGCCGGCGCCCGCCTGGTGTTCAACTTCTCGCTCGGCCTCATCCCCGTGGTCGGCGCGTTCTCCAACTCGGTCACCGCCATCGCGTTGACGGAGTACCTCGCGCAGTGGCTCGACGCGTTCTTGGAGAACCCCGACCAGCCGCCTGTGGAGGTGACCATGGCGGGGCTCAAGCAGATCTTCCAGAACGCAGTGAAGAAGAAGCAACCGGAACCGGAGGCGACCGCATCATGAGCATGAGCACCGACGAGAAGGTCGTTCGCAACGACGCCGACATGAACCAGCTCCGCGAAGAGGCGCGCCGCGAGGGCTACGACAACTTCAAGGAGGGCGGCTGGTTCCAGCGCGTCGTCACCAAGCACATCAAAAAGCACGCCGCAGAGATCAACGCCGCGCACTGGGAGCACCTATATCCCGGTCTGGACGCAGAGGAGCGTGCGTCGCGCGTGATCAGCAAAGCGATCATGAAGGCGTCGACCGCGGGCGCGATGGCGTCGATCGGCGCGAGCACGGGAGAGCTGTTGAGCTTGTTCACCGAAGGCCTCGCGGCGCCGGTCGGTTTGCCCGCCGCAATATCGTCGATGGTCGCGGAGGCCACCTACACGGCGAAGCTGCAGATCGATCTCGCATGCGATTTGGCCTCGATCTACGGCGTGCCGTTCGATCCCGACGATTTTGGGGAGGTGGCGACTTTGTTCGGCCTCGCGCTCGAAGTGGACGTGAAGAAGAAGAAAGAAGAAGAGGAGTCCAAGGAGGAGAAGGAGGCGAAGAAGGGCGTCACCGCGAGCCTCATCGAGCTCGAGGACGGCGAGTTCGCCAAGCGCATCGGGCGTAAGCTCCTCGAAGAGTCCGTGATGCGCAACATCATCCCAGTGTTCGGGATCGCGATCAGCGCGAGATGGAATTGGGTCGCGACCAAGAAGTTCGCCGCTGCCGCGCGCAAGTACGCTCGCTATCGCCGGGCGCTCCGAAAGGGCTGCGGCGCGCTCCACCTTGCGCACGTCGAAGATCCGGCGCTCCTCTTGGAGGGCGCGTGGCTGCTGGCGACCATCGACGGCGACGCCGGTCATGAGGAGCTCCTCGCGATGGCGATCATCTTGGAGGCTCTCCCGATCAACGCCAGCGACCTCAAGCTGGACGGTCATTGGGACGACGAAGAGGATTGGTTCGAGCGACTCAAGAAGGCGCCACCCGCCCTGTACGATCGACTGCTCGACGTGCTCTATCTCATCGCGGCGACGGATCGAGAGCTCGCCGCCTCCGAGAAGCGCTTCTTGCGACGCTTGGGCAAGGCGATAGGACGAGAGATCGACTGGCATCGCGTCGAGGGGATTTGCAAGCACCTCGCCGAAGGTGATGATCTACCCAGCGGCTTCTTGAGCTCGTGACGAAAAAGCCTGGGCTCGAAGAGCTCGTCGCAGCGCCGGTCTTCACGGTGCGACTCGTAGGCGCCGACGGAGTTGGGAAGACCGCGCTCGCGACGGCGTTGATGGAGATGCCCGTGGCGACGGACGCAGAGCTTGCGCGCCTCGCGTTCGTCGAAGCTGATGTGCCGTGCGACGCGTTCATCTTTGTCGCGCGGGGATTGCCGACCGAAGAGGACGACAAGACCCTCGCGGACCTGAAGACCAAAGGCCTGACGCTGTTCGTCGCGGCGCACGCGCGCGATCTCTCCAAAGACAAAGACGACGCCGTCGACGAGGCGTGGACCAAGCACCACGAGATGGTGTTCCTCACGTCGACACCAGAGGCGAAGACCTCGCGCGGCGTGGACGAGCTTCGAGCGGCGCTGCTCACGGCGGCGCTCGAGTTCGCGAACGTCCCGGTCGATCGCGCGCGTCAGGCGAAGCGTCCGTTCGCGCTCTCGATCATCGCGGGCGCGGCGCTCATCACCGCAGCGGAGGGGCTTCTACCCGGAGCGGCGGCGTTCGTCATCGCGACACAAGCGGGTGCGATCTCGAGCCTGTATTACCTCTACACGGGCAAGTGGATGGCGCGCACACAAGCCTTCGCGCTCTTGCCAGCGTTCGCCGCTGAAGCCGCGGGAGGCAGCATATTTTTGCTGGTGAAGAGCTTCTTGCCGCCGACTGGAGTGCTCGACGTGCTCGCCGCAGGTGTGGCCGCGTCGATGACGATCTCCGTGCTCGGCACCATCACGTGGGCGCTCGATCAAGGGTTCTCGCTCGAAGAGAAAGAGCAGCTGCAGGCGGCGTTCAAGAAGATGCAAGCGCGCAGCAAGGCGGAGCGAAAAGCCGTCGCCGCGAACCGCAAGCGCTGGAACGAGAAGGCCTACTGGATGGAAGTCGCGCGCAAGATCATTTTCCCTTAGAGGCTCGCGTCGCTAGACTCAAAGGGTCTTGAACCTCTTCGACGAGCTCGTGCAGCTCTGCGCTGCGCTCGACCGCGCCAACGTGGACTACGCGCTCGCGGGTGGCCTCGCGGTCGCCGTATGGGGAGTGCCTCGCGCGACCAAAGACATCGATCTGCTGGTCGAACCGAGTCGTGTGGACGCGGCCAAGGCGGCGGCTCTCGCGCTCGGCTTCAACTTGGCCGCAGGGCCGATCAGGTTTCGTGACGGCATGTCGATCGAGCGCGTGAGCCGCGTGCGTGACGGAGCGTTGCTCACGATCGACTTCATGCTCGTGGACGAGAACCTCTCGGCCGCGTGGAGCTCGCGCAAGCGGCTCCCTGCGTTCGGATCGTCGCTCTCGGTCGTGTCGCGCGACGCGCTCATCTCGATGAAGCTCGCTGCGGCGCGACCACAAGATCTCGCGGACGTGGAGAAGCTGAGGGAGGTCGACCGATGATTGACATGTCTCCTTCCGCGATCGAAGACCGGCTCAAGCGAGCGAGCGCGCTGAGCGATCTCGACCCAGAGACGCGAATGTACGGCAAGCTCGACATGTCGAGCGCGGGCATCACGGCGCGCCTGCGCGAAGCGAGCGATCTCTACGAAGCGTGTCTCAAGCTCGCAACGATCGGCGCACGCGCGCGCGAGTGATCAGTGCTTTGCGGGCAGCGCCTTCGATCTGGGTGTCTTCAACAGCGGCAATACCGCGTGCAGCGCCGCGCCGATCGTGGAGCCGTTGTTGATCACCGCCGCCATGACCGGGTTGATGAACCCGAGCGCGCCTGCAGCGATCGCGAGCGTGTTGGGTACGAGCACGATGCCGAGCACTTGCTTGACGCGGGCCATCGCTTCGTCGGCGACGGCGAAGACGACGGGCAGTCTCTCCAGACCGCCTTCGAGCAGGACGACGTCTGCCGTCTCCAGCGCGACATCCGTCCCGCCGTGGAGCGAGATGCCGATGTCTGCGACGGCTAGCGCGGGCGCGTCGTTGATGCCGTCGCCCACCATCGCGACCTTGCGGCCCTCTGATTTCAGCCTCCGTACGACGTCGGCTTTGTTCTCCGGGAGCACCTCGCCGATCGCTTCATCGATGCCGAGCCGGCGCGCGATCGCTTGAACAGGAGCGAGCGCGTCACCGCTCAGAAGCATGATCCTACGTCGACCGTTCGCCTTGAGCGCGTGGACGACCTGCGCGCTCTCCGGGCGCGGCGCGTCGGCGTACCCGATGACACCCGCGAGCACGCCGTCGATCGCGACGAGCACGCTCGAGATGCCGCCGGTTGCGAGTTCTTCGCGCGGCCGCTCGCCAGGGGCGGGATCGATGCCGAGCTCGCGCATCATGCGCGGGTTGCCGACGTGCACGAACCTACCGCCGACCTTCGCCGTGAGCCCCAGACCGATGCGATAAGTCTCGCTGTTGTGCTCGCACTCGTGCATGGGCGCGCCGGTCTCTTGTGCGTGGCGGCGGATCGCATCGGCGATCGGGTGGTGCTGATTGCCCTCTGCGCTGGCCGCGAATCCGGCGACTTCTTGCGGTGAAAAGTGCGCGGTGACGACGACGTCCGTGACGTGAGGGACTCCGAGCGTCAGCGTTCCGGTCTTGTCGAACACGATGGTGTCCGCTTCGGCGAGGCGTTCGAGGAACGTCGCGCCCTTCACGAGCACGCCCTCGCGAGCGGCGATCGTCATCGCGCTGAGCGCCGCGGTGGGCACCGCCACACGGACGCCGGTGCCGAAGTCCGTGATGAGCACACTGGTCAAGCGATCGACGACACCGCTCGCAGCCCACGCAGCACCTGCCGCCGCGAACGTCGGCAGCACGAGGCGATCGGCGACCCTCTCTGCGTTCTTCTGGAGCGTCATCGGCTTGCTGCCAGCGCCCTCGAGGATCTGCACGATGCGCGCGGCGACCGTGTCGCTGCCCGCGCGCTCCACCTCGACCACGGCTTGTCCATGGATCACGACGCTCGCCGCCATGACGCGATCGCCGACGAGTCGATCGCGCGGCACGCTCTCGCCAGTGAGCGCCTTCTCGTCCACTGACAGGCTGCCCTCCACCACGATGCCGTCGGCGGGGACGCGACCGCCCGGGTAAATGACGATGCGCAATCCGGGCTTGAGCTCGCGCGGGTGGACCTTCTTGACGTGTCCATTGTCGATGACGAACGCCTCGCCGTCGTCGAGCTGCATCAAGCGAGAGATCGCGATGCGTGCGCGCGCTTGCGTGCGATCGAGGATGAGATCGCCGACCGCGAGGAGCGTGGTGATCACGCTCGCGGTGATGGGCTCTGCGCGGATGAGGCTCACGCTGATGGCGACGACGTCCATCACGTCCACGTTGAGGCGACCGTTGGCGATGCTCTGAACGGCCCTGCGAAGCGGCGGGAACGCGGTGATGGCCACGGCGCCGATCATCAACGGCGCAGGAACGAGCCCCGTGATCGACGCAGCCATCACCGTGCCTGCGAAGCCTGCTTTCACCCACTCGACGTAAGGCGCCTTCGCGGCGGGTGCGCCCGGAGGCCAGATGTTCGGCGAGCTCTCCTCCACCTGCGCGAGGATGGCCTTGCCCGTGGTCGCTCGCGGATCGTACAGGACCAAGAGCGAGCCGCTCGCGGGAGATGCACCAGCGCGCTCCACGCCCGGCAAGCTCTCGACGAACGCAGCGAGCCGTTCGAGCGCGCCCTTGCCATTGGTGGTGACCTTCCAGCGCATGCGTCCGGGCAGCGCATGCGCGACGCTGATCTCGACGGGCTTGGCGACGCGCGCGATCGGTCGCAGCACGCGGAGCTGATCGAGCAGAGCGCCTTCTAGAAAGCGACCCGTGTTCTGTTGCTCGTCGTAACGAATGACGATGTGGCCTGTCGCAGCGTTGTGCTCGACATGGGCAACGCCCGCTTGTGCTCGGATGAACGAGGTGAGGTCTTGAACGTCGGCGGGTGCAGTCCCAGGCTCGTGCACTCGAACCGCGAACTCGGCGAGTTCGCTAGGCAGTGCGGACAGGGCGCGCCTCCTTGACTGGGCTCTGCGCGGGGTTGACGTTAACGAAGATCACGAACGACCAGAACAAGAGATCGTACCACTCGGGCGTACGGCGCTTTCCGAAGAACAAGATGCCGAGACCCGCCGCCGCGAGCGATGCGGGGATGGCGGACCGAAGATCCAATCGGCCCACCGACGCGTGACGCGCCATGCGATCCCAGGCACCGACGAGATCGCGCACGCGAGCGCCGGGCCGCGGCATTCGATCGATGTCCTCGGTGCGAACATCGACCTCGAGGCCGTGCAGCCCACCGAGACGGACCAGCAGCGAGACGATTCGCGCGAGCTGCACAGTGCTCGGATCGTATTTGATGACGAGGCTCCCAGTACGCGTAGCGCCCTCGACACCGGACACTCCGGGCTCCTCGAGCAGGCGTTGCGACACATCGGCGGCGACCTCCGGCAGCACGCGGAACGTGTCTGCTCGAACGCGCAAGCGCCCAGGAAAATGCGAGACGAGGTGGAGCCGCTCGCTCATGTCAAGCTGCAGGGCGGCGCGAGTGCGACACCACGCGCGCGGGGCTCGACTCGTCAACGGGTTCGCTGGCTCTCCCAGACTCGTAGCGTGCACGCCCTTCGGCGAAGGTGTCCTCGACCCACTCCACCTGCTCGGCGGCGACGCGGTTCACGCGCTCCCGCAGGTCGTGCAGAGTGACGACGCTACGAACGAGCAGTTCGCGCCCGGACCCCAGGACGCTGCGCGCGCCCCAACCGACAGTGACCCCCGCAGCGAACGCACCCCAAGCACGCAATGCCATGATGACTCCCACAAAGGCTTCACGCGATCGTGAAGCGAACCACTCGAGATGCAAGGCATCGTAGCGTAAATCAGCCTAGTGCCTCGATTCTATTGAATCGACGGCCCTAGGAAATTCGCGGGAGCGAATTTCGGGTTTGGGCGAAGCCCAAGTAGACCGTCTAGTGCCGCGATTTGCGGCGAAGCTGCTCGTGCGCAGCACCCGTCGTTTCGACGGAATCGCGGCACTAGTGCGCGAGGTCAGCGTTGTTGGCCAGGCACGAGACGCGGGGTCGCCGGGGGGGCTGCGACGTACACCGGCTTGTCGTCCTTGTTGAAGATGAGCGAGCTGATTCG
>JANYHY010000529.1 GCA_025362165.1 Myxococcales bacterium
CACGCTCAAGACGCCGTTGCGCTTGACGATCGACTACAGCACGCAGCTCCATGTGATGCAGCCTCGCGACATCACGCTCGCCGCGGGCGCGAACGGACAGCCCAGTAACGCAGCTGTTCATGGGTTCGTGTGGACCAACGCGATCGGTGTCGGAGTGGGGTTCTGATGCGCGCGATGCTCCTCGCGATTGCGCTTTGCGGCCTCTCTGCATCTGCGAGCGCGAACCCGCTCGACACGTTCGGCTTCGGATCGCGAGGCGTCGCGCTGGGCGGAGCGACGAGCGCAGAGGTGCGTGACTTCTCCGCGAACTACTACAACCCCGCCGGCCTTGCGCGCGCGCAGGGCCTCGAGCTCGCCGTCGGATACTTCCGCGCAGATCATTTCCTGAAGACGAACGGCAGCGACAATGGCGTCGATCCTGTGAAGGGCATCTCGGGCGGGCTCGTGGCGCCAGGCAAAGTGCTCGGCGTGCCCTTCGCCTTCGGGCTCGGGCTCCACTTGCCAGACGATCGCATCTCGCGCGTGCGCGCGCTCCGCCAAGAGCAGCCGCGTTGGGAGCTCTACGACAACCGCAATCAACGCTTGTATCTTGCAGCCAATCTCGCGGTGAGCCCAACGCCTTGGCTCCAGCTCGGCGGCGGACTCTCCTTCATGTCGTCGACGGAGGGGCGCCTGGACATCACGGGGCAGGCGAACCTCTTCGCGCCGACGGACTCTGCTCTGCGCCACGAGGTAGACGCCAATCTCACGGCGATCCGTTACCCGCAGCTCGGCGTGCGCGTCGCGCTATCGGATCGTGTCGCGCTCGCGCTCGTGTATCGCGGACAGTTCTCTCTCTCTCTGAACCTGCGCGCGCGGCTCGCGGGCGACATCTCCGGCCTGACGACGGCGTACTACAACCTCGTCGAGTCCAGCATCAACGCGTTCTTGCCGCAGCAGGTCGTGCTCGGCCAATCGTGGAAGCTCTCGAAGCGCGTGAGCCTGAACGCAGACCTCACTTGGATCAATTGGAGCGCGTATGTCGCGCCAGTCGCGAAGCTAGACGTCGATCTCTCCATTCCGCCGCCCGCAGGTGGCTGGCCCGCTGGCATCACGCCTCCGAGCGTCCCTGCGGCCACTCGTGTCGTGCCGCTCGTCATGCACGATCGCGTCGTGCCTCACGTCGGGATGGAGGTTCATGCAGTGAACGAGCCGCGATGGGGCGTGGACGCGCGCATCGGCTACGAGTACGCGAAGAGCCCAATCGCCGCGCAAACAGGGCCGACCAACTACATCGATCGCGATCGCCACTCGGTCTCTGTTGGCATCGGCGGTCGCCTCTCGGACTTCACGTCTGTGCTGAACGGCGACCTGCTCTTGGACGCACACCTCGTCTGGAGCGTGTTGCCCACCGCGACGACCACCAAGGTCGATCCGTCGGACTTCATCGGGGACTACACCGCGGGCGGCCACGTGTGGAACGCGGGCGCGACGCTCACCATGAGGTTCCGATGACGCGTTTGGCAACACTGATCGGGATCGCGCTCGTTGGCTGCGCGACGATCGGGTCGGACGGGCAGGGCGATCTCGAGTTGCCCACGAGCGGTGTCGGACCGTTCCGCAAGCTCGGCGGACCCGAGGTGCATGGCGTGCCGCCGTTCGTCCTCGACAGTCAATCGGCGCTCTACCGCGAGCCGACCGCGCTCGCGCAAGACGCGGACGTTCGGTCGACACGCGTCGTGCTCTACGCCGTGGCGAGCGCGCAAGGACACGACGCCATCATCCGCACGCACGCAGACGACGGTCGAAGCTTCTACGGCGGCTCCGCTGGCGCATCACCGCCGGTGGTCTTGAAGGCAGATCAAACGTGGGAGGGAGCCGATCTCTCCGGCCCGTCGGCGCTGCGCGTGGGCGATCAGATTTACATGTATTACGCAGCAAACGGCGCGGTCGGGCTCGCGCGCTCTTCGGACGGCGTGGTGTTCACGAAGTCCGCTGCGCCAGTCTTCTCTCTACCCGAGCCGATCAGCGCGCCAAGCGTCGCGCGTCTGTCGGATGGCCGCTTCCGCATGGCGTACGCCAGCCGTGGCGCGATCTACGAGGCCGCGAGCGATGATGGCGTCGCATGGACCACGCTCGACGCAGATCCGAGCACACCTGCGCAGGATCCGATCCTCTCCGCCGCTCCTGCACGCACCAACCTCGCGCCTGGCGAGCGACCGCTGTTCGACACCGCCGCGGTGGGCGATCCCCTCCTGCTGCCGCGCGTGACGCCTGCGGGGCGCCTGCAGTTCCGTGTGCTCTACACGGGATTCGCGAACGCCGAGGCAGGCCCGCCCTCCAGCGCGATAGGCTTCGCGGCACGCTTTGGCGACGCCGGTCCGCTCATGCGCAACCCGCTCCCCGTCCTCTCGTTGGACAAGCACGAGGCCGCGCCCGCCGTGTTCTCGTGGCTGCAAGGGGAGTCGTCTTCGGACGCGAACCGCTTCATGCTCTACGTGCACATGGATCAGAAGGGAACGTCTGCGGTGTATCCGGCGATCGGTGCTGCGTTCGCGCCCGTGAGCATCACGCTACCCTCGGCGCTGGCGTTCCCAGACGCGCCGTGAACGCGCTCGAGTGGACCGGCCTCTGCGCGGGCGGCGGCTTCGGGCTCGTCGCGTGTGGATATGTGTTCGTCTCGTTCGCGGTCGCGCACGCGCACCACACGACAGCGAGCGCTTGGTCGGTGTGCAAACAGGCGCTGCGCGAGCTGCTCATCGTGCTCGTGAGCCAACCGATGCTGCTCCCTTACTTCATCGTGGGTCGCCGTATGGGAGGCAACAAGGCCGGGACGCCGATCGTGCTCGTTCACGGCTATTTTCAGAACCGCGGTGACTTCGTGTACGTTGCACACTTCCTGCGCCGGCGCGGCCTCGGTCCGCTGTACGGGCTCAACTACTGGACCTTCGGTCGCATCGAGTCGGCCGCTGCTCAGCTTGCCCGTTTCGTCCAGCGAGTCCGCGCGGAGACGGGCGCCGCTCACGTGGACCTCGTGTGTCACTCGCTCGGGGGCCTCGTCGCCAACGAGTACCTGCGCAAGCACTCCCCAGCTGTGCGCAGGGTCGCAACGCTCGCGTCGCCGCATGCTGGGGTCGCGTGGCCAGGCCCGATCGTCGGCAAGACCGCGCGCACCATGCGCCAGGGAAGCCGCTACCTCGCGGAGGCCATGAGCGACCCGTTCGGTGTCCCCGTGCTCAGCGTCTACTCCACTTGGGACAACGTCGTTTACCCACCCAAGACGAGCGAGCTTGCCCACCGCGGAGGAGTCGATCTCGCCCTCGACAGCGTCGGTCACCTCGCGATCCTGTTCGATCGTCGCGCCGCAGATGCGGTGGCCGACTTCCTCGCGAGCCCGTGATAGTTTCGATCGCGGATGTTGGCCGGACTGATTCTCGGCGTGCTGTTCGTCAGCCCCTTCGTGCTCGTGTACGCGCTGTTCATTCGGTGGGTGGACCGCTTCGAGCCAGAGCCGTGGTGGCTCCTCGCCTGCGCGTTCATCTGGGGCGCCTTCTTCGCCACCCTCGGCGGCGGGATCTCGAGCGCGATCGGCGAGGCCGTGGCGCGCGCGATGACCGGCGCGGCGGAACACGACCCGGGCATCGACGCCTTCG
>JANYHY010000164.1 GCA_025362165.1 Myxococcales bacterium
CCAGGGTCAGTCAGGCCTCGGCATCGCGCTGGCACGTGCGATCATCTCGCAGCACGGCGGCGAGCTCCGCTTCGAGAGTGAGCCCGGGAAGGGAACCACAGCGACGGTCGAGCTCTTGCACTGCGCGCTCGTCACACCCGAGGGACTGCCGCGCCCCGAGGTCGACGTCTCCACATGCGGCCGCAAGAAACAGAAGCCCGTCGAGTGATCCATTTTCAAAGGAGTGCGCCCGCGCCCGATGAAATCACTGACGGCGGTTCCACGCGCAGCCGCAAGAAACAGAAGCTTCCAGCGTGTTAGAGTAACGCTTCGACATGCAGCCGCGCGTCCTGGTGATCGACGATGACGCATCGCTTCGTTACACGCTCGAGGCCGTGCTCACGGACGCGGGTTTGCTGGTGGAGACGTGCGACGGGGGTGAGGCCGGCCTCGCAGCGTTCGAAGCGCGCGGAGCGGACGTGGTGCTCACGGATCTCGCGATGCCCGGCATCGATGGCATGAAGGTGCTCACGACGCTGCGCGCCCAAGATCCGAGCGTGCCCATCCTCATGCTCACGGCGCACGGCTCCGAGCGCGTCGCGGTCGCGGCGATGAAGGCGGGCGCTCACGACTATCTACCCAAGCCGTTCGATCCAGACGAGCTCACGCTCATCGTCAAACGCGCTATCGAGACACGCGAGCTGCGTTTGCAGAACGCGCGCTTGCGCACGGAGGCCTCGCTCGGTCGAACGATCGTCGCCGAGAGCCCAGCGCTGCGCCGCGTGCTCGACATGGTCGCGCGCGTCGCACCGAAGGACGTCACCATCCTCTTCAGCGGCGAGAGCGGCTCGGGCAAGGACGTGATCGCGACCGCGGTGCACGCGCACTCGCGCCGCGCGGACAAGCCGTTCATCCGCTTCAACGCCGCAGCGATCCCGTCCGAGCTCGCGGAGGCCGAGCTCTTCGGGCACACCAAGGGAGCGTTCACCGGCGCGATCGCCGCCAAGCCCGGCTACTTCCAGCAGGCCGACAAGGGGACGTTGTTCATCGACGAGATCGGTGATCTCGCGCTCGGGATCCAAGCCAAGATCCTGCGCGCGCTGCAGTCGGGTGAGGTGCAAGCCGTGGGCGGCAAGGCCGAGCATGTCGACGTTCGGCTGATCGCCGCGACGAACCGAGATCTCGCGGCGGAGGCGAAGGCTGGCCGATTTCGCGAGGACCTGTTCTATCGGCTCAACGTCGTCCCCATTCGCGTGCCGCCGCTCCGCGAGCGCAACGAGGACATCGAGCCGCTCGTGCATGCGTTCGTCAAGCAGTACTCCGAGCGGTATGGGATGGTGCAGGTCTCGGTCGAGCCAGCGCTCTTGCAAGCGCTCAAGACTCACGCGTGGCCGGGCAACGTGCGCGAGCTTGAGAACACGATCGCGCGTCTGCTCGCGCTCTCTCCCGACGAGCGACTCACACTCGCGCTCTGGCGTGCGCTGGACGAGCCGCGATCGGCGCCGCTCGCGCGTGGCGCCGCAGGAGATCCAGGTCCGGCGCACCCGCTGCGAGCGAGAGTCGAAGCGTTCGAACGAAACATCATCGCCGAACAGTTCGAGGCCTCGGGCAAGAACCAAAGCGAGACCGCGCGCAGGCTCGGCGTCTCGCGTCCCGCGTTGATCGAGAAGCTGCACAAGTACGGCTTGGTCGAGCGATGATCACGCGCCGCGCCCTGTTTTTCGGGGCGCTCGCGATCGGATGCGCGCGCAAAGGGACGGTGAGCTCGGTCGACGCAGGCCCACGCATCGTGTCTCTCTCTCCGTCCACGACGGAGGCGATCGCCGCGGTGGGCGCGCTTGGATCGCTCGTCGGCAGATCGCGATATTGTGACTATCCTCCAGAGGTGAGCACGCTGCCGGATGTCGGCGGGTACGTCGATCCGAACCTCGAAGCGATCGTCGCGCTCTCGCCGACGCTCGTCGTCGGAGCGAGGGGCCCCGCAGGCGCGAGCGTCGTCGACAAACTCAACGCGCGGAAGATCGACACGTATTTTCCGCAGACCGAGGCGATCGCGGAGATCCTCGAGATGATCCTTGGAATCGGCGCTCGATTGAATCGCCGCGAGCAGGCCAATGATGTCGTCGCTGCGATCAACGCGCGCAATAGCGCTATCGACGCTGCTACGCGCGGGCTCTCGCGCGTCAAGGTCGTGCTGTTGTTCGGCGTGCAGCCGATCGTCGCGGCCGGAACCAAGAGCTTCGCCGACGACATGCTCACGCGAGCGAACGCGCAGAACGTCGTTGGGGGTGCCGGCTATCCCGCGCTGGATCTGGAGGCGCTCGCGTCGCTCGACCCAGAGGTGATCCTCAACGCCGCCGCACGCGAAGGTCACGGCGGCGAGTCCGTGCCGACGCAAGCGCTGGGGTGGCGGAGCTTGCGCGCTGTAAAATCAGGGCGTGTGATCGATCTTACGGACGAAGCTGTGTTGCGCCCGGGCCCGCGCGTCGCGGAAGGTCTCGCGACGCTCGCTCGAGCGATTCATCCTGGTGTCGTCGTGTGAGCGGGCTTCGCCCAAACCCCGAGTGAGCTAGCTAACACCTGGGCATTCGCCCCCGCGAATTTCCTAGTTCCGATTCAATAGAATCGAGGCACTAGGTC
>JANYHY010000544.1 GCA_025362165.1 Myxococcales bacterium
TTCACATGATCAAAAAAACCGATTTGACTCAAATTCGTAGGATTCAACATCCAGATTTGAGCTCCGCCAAAGCCGACTGCGAAGAAGCGCGGCACAGCCATCTTCCAGTCGAACTCGCCCGTCATCGCAGCGCGAACGGCCAGCCGATAGAGCACGAAAGCGGTCGTGTCGTTGAGGAGCGTCTCGCCTTCGAGGATGGTGACCGCGCGTCGTGGGAGCTTGAGCGTGTGAGCGAGCGCGAGCGCGACGACTGCGTCCGGCGGCGCGACGATCGACGCAAGCACGAACGACTCCTCCCAGCCGAGTTCGTGCAGCGTAGAATGCGCGATGACTCCGACCACGAGCGCGGTCACGCAGACCAGCCCCACAGCGAGGAGCAACACCGCGCGGAGGTTGGCCCGCAGCCCGCGCACGGACGTGGTGATCGCTGCGCGGAACAAGAGCGGTGGAACGAAGATCGCGAACGCCAGATCTGGATCGATCTCGACCAAGTGGAGGCCTGGAATGAGCGCGACGCCGATACCCCCGAGCACCATCACGATGGGGACGGGCACGTTCACGCGACGCGCGAGGACGGCGAGCGCGGTGGACGCGAGCAGCAGCGCGAGGATGGTCTCGAAGCCGGCCACGCGGTGCGAGGCTAACCCGCGGCCCCCATTTTTTCTCAAACCATCGACGCTTTCAAGACGTCTAAGCTGCAGACGGACCTAATGACGCACGACGCACGACATGAAGCCGCCACCGCGACGGCCCTGGTCGCTGGGGCAAAGAGCGGGGATCCGCGCGCGTTCGACGCGCTCGTACGCCGTTACCGCAAGCGGATCTTCGCGTGCGCGCTCCACCTCTCAGGGTCCGAGAGCGACGCGGACGACATCACACAAGACGTGTTTTTGCGGGCTTATGGCACATTGAGTCAGTTCGAGGGTCGCAGTGAGTTCTTTACCTGGGTCTATCGATTGACCGTGAATCGTGCGCTCGACGCGAGACGGGCCCGCGCACGACGCAGCGAGTCGTCCATCGAAGAGGACGATCCTCGCCTCGAGCGCGCCGTCCTTGTGGACTCGGGGGGCGATCCGCGGCGCGCTGCTGAACTGCGCCAAACGTATGCGCGTGTGCTCCAAGCGCTCGATGCGCTGCCGGCAGAGATGCGGGCCACCGTCGTCCTCGTCGCGCTCCAAGGTCTGTCCAATGGGGAAGCGGCCGTCGTGCAGAAGTGCTCGCGGGGCACCATCGCGTGGAGGATGCACGAGGCCCGCAATCGGTTGGCTGTCGCGATGGAGCCAACGCGCATCACGCCAAAGCGCGCTGGCATCTCGTCGCACCTCGAGGAGCTTCTCGTCGGCGCCGGCCTCCCAGGCATCGTCTACGAAAGCTGATCCGATCAACCGAGCAAGACGTGCATGATGTCGATGAGCCCTTCGGTGCGCGAGGGCCCTGGATCGATCAAGACGTCGTAGCGGCTTCGCACCGGGGCGTTCACGGCGTCGTACATCACGCCTGCGCGGCGATCGATGCGCGCGCGTCGAATCTCGTCACGCTTGCGCTCGAGCGCCTGCTTCTCGGCCCGCTCGATGCCGCCCGCCTCGACGAACGCGACGCACCCGGTGAGCTCGCGCGCGTCGAAGAATGTTCCGTGCACTCTACATGTATCGATGACGACGCCTGATTTTCGCCCGAACACGGCGCGGTTCATGACGTTGGTGCACACGGGGCAAGGGAGGTACCGCACCTGCGTCTCGGGAGCCGGAAGCTCCGGCACGCGCACCGACGCGACGCTACCCTGCGACGGGCGATGCGCCGTGATCACGAGCGTGAGCGACTCGTGGTCCAAGAAGAGACCGCCACACGACTGGCACTCGTGCATGGCGACCTCACCTGAGTCGAGCAAGAACAAACCATGTGTGCAGCGCGGGCAACTGAGAGTCGTCGGCACGAGCTCCGACTCGAGGCCGAGCGCGCACCCGCAGTGACCGCAATCGGCGCTCGTCGTCTGCACCAAGGAGAAGCACTCCATGCAGCGCACGCGTGCAGCTTCTTGGCCACAATCTGCGCACGCCCGTGCGTCGTCGGAGAGCGGCGCACCACATTGAGTGCAAGGCGAGCTCGACACCGCGAGCGAGCGATACGGGTCCACGCGAGCTAGTCTATACTGACAGCGCAAATGGCGTCGCCGAAGGCCAAGAAGAACACGACGCGCGCGGCCGTGCGACCGCAGAGGCAACTCAAGCGCTCGTCGAGCTCCGCGCCGACAAACAGGCACAGAGACGCGCTCGTCGTGCTGCTCGATCTCACGCGCAAGCTCGCCGACCAGACCACGTTGGAGCTCGCGCTCTCGTCAGTGACGGACGCGACGATCGAGATCATCGGCGCGGACCACGCATCCATTCGCCTGCTCGACGCGTCGCACTCCGAACTGTTGAACGGCGCGCGCTCGGGCGCAGGCGCGACACGCCGGCCGATGACCTTCCGCAAAGGCCAAGGCGTGCTTGGGTGGGTCGTCGAATACAAAGAGCCCATCGTGATCGACGACACGCGCACCGATCCTCGGTTCGTCTCGCACAACGCACAAGGCTTCAGCGTCGTCTCGCTCATCGCCGAGCCGCTATGGAGCGCTGGCGCGGTGATCGGTGTGCTGAGCGGGTCGTCTCCGAAGGCCCGAGCGTTCGGTCCGGACGATCAGCTCTTGATGCGCCTCCTCGCCAACTGCTCGACCCCGCCGATCGAGAGAGCGCGTCTGCGGAGGCTCGCGCTCACGGACGATCTCACGCTCGCGTTCAATCAACGTTACTTGTCGCCTCGCTACAACGAGGAGATCGAGCGCGCCAAACGCACGGGCCAGCCGCTGAGCGTGTTGATGCTCGATCTCGATCATTTCAAGACAGTCAACGATCGCTTCGGGCACGACGCGGGCGACGTCGCGCTGAGGCTCTTCGCCGATCGCGTGCGCTCGCTCGTGCGCCGCGTGGACATCTTCATCCGTCGCGGCGGCGAGGAGTTCTTGATCGTGATGCCAGCGACCACGAACGCACAGGCGCGCGCCACGGCAGAGCGCATTCGTGCAAGCCTCGCGGATTGCCATCTGGACCTCGGCGGCGGCTCGCGCGTGCGGCAGACCGTGTCGATCGGCGTCGCCACCTGGGACTGCAACGAGGTGCCCGAAGCGCTGCTCAGGCGCGCGGATGTCGCGCTCTACCAAAGCAAGGAACAGGGCCGAGATCGCGTCTCGGTATCGCCGCCACCGAACGCCCCATAACGCGCCTTGAAGCGCTCGCTGCTTCCCGTCTAGTCTCGCGGATTATGTCGGACAGCCCCATCGTTTCTCGCCTCAAAGAGACCCGCTCGTTCGCGCCCAGCGCGGACTTCGTCAAGGGGGCGCGCGTCGCGTCGCACGCGGACTATGAACGATTGCATCGTCAATCGTTGGAGCAGCCGGAGGTTTTTTGGCGCGAGCACACTCGAGATCTCGTGTGGCGCAAGCCCTGGGACACCTTCCACACGTGGGAGCTCCCGAAGGCCGAGTTCTTCAAGGGCGCGCAGCTCAACGTGAGTGAGAGTTGCCTGGACAGACATCTCCACACTGCAGCACGCACCCGCGCCGCGATCGTCTGGGAGGGTGAGCCGGGCGACACGCGCACGCTCACGTATTTCGAGCTCCATCGCGAGGTCGTGCGCTTCTCGGCTGCCCTCGCGGATCTCGGCGTCACAGCTGGAGATCGCGTCGCGATCTACATGGGAATGGTCCCCGAGACCGTCGTCGCCATGCTCGCTTGCGCGCGTCTCGGCGCCACTCACACGGTCGTGTTCGGCGGCTTCTCGGCGGAAGCGCTTCGCGATCGTATCAACGACTGCCAATGCAAGTTACTCATCACGCAAGACGCAGCCTGGCGCCGCGGCGGGATCGTGCCGCTCAAACAGATGGCCGACAAAGCGTTGGAAGAGACGCCCACGGTCGAGAAGGTCATCGTCTACAAACGGATGATCGACAGCTCACCCGTTCCCATGAAGGAGGGTCGTGACCTCTGGTGGGCGGACGCAGTCTCACGTGCGCCAAGCGCTGAGGCCCTCGTGCGGGCCAAGACGCCAAGCGCGTTCGACGCCGAGCACCCGCTCTTCATCCTCTATACGTCGGGCTCCACCGGCAAGCCCAAGGGTGTGTTGCATACGACTGCGGGTTATCTCGCCGGCGTGCACGTCGCTTCCAAGTACATCTTTGATTTGAAGGATAGTGATCTCTATTGGTGCACAGCGGACGTCGGCTGGGTCACAGGTCACAGCTTCATCGTCTATGGACCCTTGTCTTGCGGGGCCTCGTGCATGCTGTACGAGGGCGCCCCCAATTTTCCGGATTGGGGACGCTTCTGGCAAGTCATCGAGCGCCATGGCGTCTCCATCCTCTATACGGCGCCCACCGCGATTCGAGCCTTCATTCGCGCCGGAGACGCTTGGCCCAATGGCCATGATTTGTCTTCATTGCGACTCTTGGGATCGGTCGGTGAGCCCATCAATCCCGAGGCGTGGATTTGGTATCACACTGTCGTGGGCAAGAGCCGCTGTCCCATCGTCGACACTTGGTGGCAGACCGAGACGGGCTGCGTGATGTTGACGACTTTGCCCGGCGCGAGCCCAGCGAAGCCTGGCGCGACCGGATTGCCATTCTTCGGAGTGGACATCGCGGTGGTCAAAGACGACGGCGCTCCAGTGGGGGCCAATGAAGGTGGCAAATTGATCTTGAGGCGACCGTGGCCCTCGATGGCGCGAACGCTCTATGGAGACGACGCTCGCTTCAGAGAGGCCTATTGGTCTCAAGTCCCGGGCGCGTATTTCACCGGTGACGGCGCGCGCAAGGACGAAGACGGCTATTTTTGGGTGGTGGGTCGCATCGATGACGTCTTGAACGTCGCAGGGCACCGCATCGGCACTGCAGAGATCGAGAGCGCATTGGTGAGTCATCCCTCGGTCGCGGAGGCCGCAGCAGTCGGCAAACCGGACGACCTGAAGGGTCAAGCCTTGGTGGTCTTCGTCACACTCAAATCGGGATTGGC
>JANYHY010000623.1 GCA_025362165.1 Myxococcales bacterium
CCTGGCCCGCCAATGAATTTGTGCGGCGAGAGGAACACCGCGTCCTTGTGGCTTCCCGGCACGGACGGGTTCATCTCGATCTTGACGTAAGGAGCGGCAGCCGCGAAATCCCAGAGCGCCAGCGCACCGTGCTGATGCAAGAGGCGTGAGATCTCGATCGTCTTGCTCCCGATGCCCGTCACGTTGGAGGCCGCGGAGAAGCTGCCGATTCGCAGCGGGCGGTCGCTGAACTTCACGAGCGCTGCCTCGAGCTCCGCGAGGTTGATCATCCCGTCGGCGTCTTCGTCGATCGTGACGACCTCCGCGAGCGACTCGCGCCACGGAAGCTCGTTCGAGTGATGCTCGTACGGGCCGATGAACACGACGGGCCGCTCCGCTAATGGGATATGCGACGAGAGCTTGTACTTGGCATTCAGCTCGGACGGCAGGCGGAGGTTCATCACGTCGATGAGCTTGTTGATCGCCGCCGTCGCGCCAGAGCCGCAGAAGATCACGACGTCATCGTCGCTGCAGCCAGTCGCGTCGTGGATGATCTTCCGAGCGTCATTGCGGAACGCCGTCGTCTGCATGCCGGTCTGCGACGTCTCGGTGTGCGTGTTGGCGTAGAGCGGCATCACCTCGTTGCGGATGAAGTCCTCGATGAACGTGAGGCTCCGCCCCGACGCGGTGTAGTCTGCGTACGTCACGCGTCGCGGCCCAAACGCGCAGGAGAGCACCTGGTCGTCACCGATGACCGAGCCTCGGATGGTCTCGACGAGGCGCTTGCTGTCCATCCCGGTGATTCTACCCCATCGCGACAGCCTCAGCCCTTGAAGACGATCACCGAGACGTTGTCTTCGCCGCCTGCGAAGAGCGCGTGATTGACGAGACGCATTGCGAGCTCCGCCTCGCTCGCGTCGTCGTGGAACGCGACGAGCTTGTCGAGGAGAGCCGCGTCCGGGAAATATGACCAGAGACCATCACTGCACACGACGAGCGTGCGACCCTTCTCGAGCGTGGTCGTGACGACGTCTGGCTCGACCTCAGTCCTCATGCCCGCCTCTAGCAGCCCGATGCAGCGCGTGAGCGCGTTGCCGAGGTTGCCCATCGCGGTCGGATCGCCGTCGTAGCCGAGACGCTCGACCTCGTTCTTCCACGAGTGGTCCTTGGTGAGCAGCGCGGGTGCATCGCCGAGCAGGTATGCGCGGCTGTCTCCGAGCCACGCGATCGTGACGGCTTTGTCGCGCATGATAGCGATCACGATGGTCGAGCCCGGCGGATCCGTGTCGTCGTCTGCCGCGTCTGGTCCCGCGGTCTCTGCGACGCGCGCGCAGACCGCTTGATGCGCGGCGCGGATGGCTTCGCGAGCGTTCTCCGCGTCATCGGTCTTGGTCTCGGCGAGGGCCGCTAGGAACGCGATGGCCGCTGCAGATCCGACGCGAGAGGCCAAGCCGCCGTCGGCGGACAAAGAGACGCCATCGCAGAGGACGCCGAACCGAACATTGCCCACGTCGGTCACGCACACGCTGTCCTCTTGGCGCTCGCGCGAGAAACCGACATCTAGCGCCGCGCTCCGAGGTGGGTGGACACTCGCGGCTGCCTCCGAGAGTGCTGCGGTTGCTTGTGTGAGCGTGATCGGGCTCGTTCGCGGCACGATCAGCGCACGCACGGTCGAGGTGTCCGCCATGACGAGCGGGATCGGCGCGAGCGCCTCGCCTACCGCGCGGAGCACCCACCGCGCGTCGAACGCCGTGGCGGAGCGCCTACAAACGCCGCGCGCTTGCGTGAGCGCGAGGTGCCCGTCCTCAGCGCGCACGAAGTCTTCTGCTTGTGGTTGCCACGCGAGGCCGTCGCGCTCGAAGCATTTCGCGATCGCGAGCGCCTCTGCGATGACGCCACGAAGCGCGGCGCTCGTGGGAGAGCGTCCGAGCGCGATCGCCATGCGTGGACCACTCGCGACCATCTGAACGTCTGGCGGAGGTGGCGCCACCGGCATGGTCGGCATGAGCGCAGCGGTGCGACGGCTCGGCTCCGGCTCTGAGGTCGCCTCTGCGGCTTCCACGAGCACCTCACCATCGCTCTCACAGAACGTCGTGGAGTCGACGTAGATGGTGTCGCATGTAGGGCAGCGTTTCACGGTGTGTCTTGACGACGCCGGCAGCTGCCAAAAGCGGCGCGTGGGCGCGAAGGCATGTAGTCTACCGAATCGGAGGTGTCGCATGCGGAGGATCTTGCTTGCTCTTGCCACGGGAGCCGTGGGTGTCGCGATCGCTTGTGCAACGTCTACAAAAGAGCCGTTTGCGGACGGGCCGGACGCCACCGACGACAGCAACACGACCAAACCCGATGGCCAGATCTTCAACGGCGACAGCTCTCAAAACGAGGGAATGGCCTGCGCGACGGGGACATACGAAGCCAAGCAGGCGCCCGCCGCGATGCTCGTATTGCTCCAGCGCTCGGGTTCGATGGCGACCGGCAACAAGTACGCGTTCGCAGCGCAAGCCATCGTCTCTGCCCTCGATCAGAACGCGTTCGACAACATGACGCTCGGGTTGTTGGCCGCGCCGTCCGCGAACCCCATCAAGGGGCCCGCATGCCTGGCGAACCTGCCCGTCGGGTGTGGAGTGAGCCCATTCCCGAACGTGGATCTCATCAACTCGCTCCAGCTCAAGTCGAGCGATCCGACGGGCGTGCGTCACTCGATCAAGCAGTACCTCAACACCAACGTCCCCGACATGAGCGCGGGAGATGGCAACCCGCTCTACGACGCGATCAACCTCGGGATCGGCGCGTTGAAGGGCTGGAACGGCAAGGGCAAGCGCATCCTCTTCGTCGTGACGGACGGCGGAATCAGCTGCACGTCATTGTCCAACAGAACAGCCAACGCGTTCACGGACGGCAACGGCTGCAACGATTGGGAGAACCCAAACGCGATCATGGGAATCGTGAAGAGCGCGAACACCGACTTGAGTACGCCGGTCGACACGTTCATCGTCGGCGTGCCCGGCTCGGACACGTACGACCCAAGTGGCCAGATGTATCCGCCGTATCACATGCGCGCGGCGCTCTCGGATATCGCGGCGGCAGGCTCGCCAGCGAACATCCCGATGGGTTGTACGTCGAGCGCGACGTTCCATCCGACCAAGAACGGAGACGTGGTCGATCCTGACCCCGTCAAGAGCTGTCACTTCGACATGACGCAGAACAACTACTCGTCGCAAGCCGTCGCCGACGCGATCGCCGCTATCCGTGGCAAGGTGCTCGGTTGCATCTTCGACGTCCCACAACCCGACGGCGGCACAGTGGATCCGGCGCGCGTCAACGTGGACTACCAAGCCGGCGTGGGCCCGGACATCCAGCTCTACAAGCGCAAGGATTCGTCCAACGCGTGCACCAATGATGGCTGCTGGGACTACACGGTCGACGGCAAGATTCAACTGCTCGGCAAGGCGTGCGACGACCTGAAGGCGAACCTCAACTCGAAGGTCAACATCGCGGTCGGCTGCGACACCATCGTCAAATAGCCTTCAACCAAGCCGCGACGCGATCCAGCACGATTTCAGGGCGATCGAAGAACAAGAAGTGATCTTGTGCGGGGACGCTCAATGTCTCCACGCTCGCGCCATCGCGCTTCATCACGTTCGCTTGCTCGAGGACGAGATCGATCGGAATGCGATCGTCTCTGTCGCCATGAATCACGAGCACGGGCTCGTGCGCGACTCCCGTCACGAACGACATGCGCCGCGTCACTGCGGGCTCGATGACGGCCGAGATGAACACGTAGCCGGCATAACGGCTGCGGTGCTCGTCGATCGCGCGGGTGACTCCGGTGCCGCCGTTCGAGAGGCCCGCGAGCACGATGCGGTGTTCGTCCGCGTCGAGCTGGTCGATCGCATATTGGCGCGCGCGCTCGATCGCGTCTGTGCCGCCTGGCTCGTACCAATTTCCAAAACCAAAACTGGGGCACACGACCGCCGCGTGATTGTCGTCGGCGAAGCGCTTCCACAAATAGAAGTACGCTTTGAAGTTACCCGCGCTCCCGTGAAGAAAAACGATAGTTGCCAATCGCTCGCCGGGCGCGTGAGGCGGCGCGTACGCATAAACATGGTGCGGATCCACGTCTGCGTAGGCGAAGCCCATCACCGAGCCAAGCGCGGCGAACTCGGGGTCGGCCTCCATCGGAGCGTACGCGCGCATCGACACTTCGCGAATCCTAGTGGCTTGTCCGTAGTCGATGATCGGATCAACGAAGTAGACGATACGAGTCCCGAGCGAGACTTGATCAACCTCCGGAAGGAGCGAAGCGAGCGCGCCGCGTGAGTAGCGAGGCGCCCCGAGAAACTCCGATCGGAGGCGAGATCCTGGCAACGATGCGCCGTTGGGTGCGAGCCGGTAGAGCGCGAACCATCCGATGAGGAACGCCGCTGCGGCGATCGCGAGCGTCACCAAGCGCGCGCGTGTCCTGGCGAGCAGCCGTAGCGCCAAGATGGGCAGAGCCAACAACAGACAAGCCACTAAGCCGAAGAGGTGCCCACGAAGAGTCTCACCGAACACCACCAACAACATCGAGAGCGCGAACGGCACCGCAGCGCAGAGCGCCCACGAGAGGGAGACACCGATAGCGATCGCCCGCCTCATGAGAGCATCTCGTAGCCGACCCTAGCGGGTCGCTACGACAAAACCTGACTTGCTCGTGTCCCCGGCCCGAGCAAGTGGACTTCGCCGGCGACCAGCGTGACCACGCGGCCGTCACTGCGTTCGACACGCAATCGTCCTTCGAGATCGATGCCGCGCGCGACGCCTTCGGTTCCGTCGTCGCACTGCACGGGGCGATCGCGGAGTGCGTCTGCCGCGGTGATGCGCGCGTGCACCATGCCGAGCCCGCGGGCGGCGACGAACGAGAGATCGCGATCGAGCCCTTCGAGGATGTCCGCGAGGATGGCGACGCGTGACGGCGGATCGGTCGCGACGAGCGCGACGCTGGTGGCACGATCCGCGAGCGCGCCATCGAAGACGCGAGTGAACACGTTAACGCCAATGCCAACTACCAAAGCTGGAGTCTTGGACGACGCGTCGATGGACTCCACCATGATGCCAGCGATCTTGCGGCCGCCCACGAGCACGTCATTGGGCCATTTCACGCTGACTTGAGCGCCAGGTGCCGCGCGTGCGATCGCGTCTCTCACCGCGAGACCGGAGGCGAGCGCCAAGAGCGGCAATCTCGATGATGGACATGTCAAGCGTACGAGCACGCTGAACATCAGGCTCTCACCTGGCACGCCGATCCACGAGCGCCCTTGCCTTCCACGACCGGCGAGCTGCGACTCCGCGATCCACAAGGCGCCATGAGGAGCGCCGAGCTTGGCCGCGCGCTTGGCTACGTCGTTGGTGGACGAAGTCTCGTCCATGATCTCGAGCGGCGCGCCGAGCGTGCAGCCCTTCTCCTCGATCACGCGCGCGGCGTCTTTCAGGTCGAACGCGACGCGCTCTCTCATTCGAAATCGAGCCCGATGTCGCTCGCGATCACCGAGTGCGTGAGGGCGCCCGCGCTGATCACGTCGACGCCGAGCTCGCCGAGTTCGCGGATGCGCTCCTTGGTGATCCCTCCGGAGGCCTCGAGGATCGCGCGACCTCGCGTGCGCGCGATGGCTTCTTTGACGAGAGGCGTGCTCATGTTGTCGAGCAAGATGATGTCCGCGCCAGCTTGGAGCGCGACGTCGAGCTGTTCGAGCGAGTCCACCTCGCACTCGATCTTGCTCGTGTGCGGCGCGCGCGCGCGAGCCCTTGAAATAGCCTCCGCGACGCCTCCCGCGGCCGCGATATGGTTGTCCTTGATCAAGACGGCGCTGCCTAGGTTGTCGCGGTGGTTGTGCCCTCCCCCCGCGCGAACAGCGTACCGCTCGAGCACTCGCAGGCCCGGCGTGGTCTTGCGAGTGTCGGTGATGCGCGTCTTGCTGCCCTTCGGCAGAGCGTCCACGTAAGAGCGAGTCATGGTCGCGACGCCGCACATGCGCTGCACCAAGTTCAGCGCGGTGCGCTCGGCCATCAAGATCGAGCGGGCGCTTCCCTTCGCCGTCCAGAGCTTGCTCTTGGCCGCCGCGAGCGCCCCGTCTTGCTGGTGAATCGTCACGTGCACCGTCGGGTCGACGCGCGCGAACACCCGCTGAAACACGCGGGCCCCGCACACGACCAGCTCGACGCGAGCCACGGCGTGCGCGACGGCAGTGGCGTCTTCCGCGACGCAGGACTCGGTCGTCAGGTCACCGGAGTCGAGATCTTCAGAGAGCGCCAGATCCACGATGCGATCGATGGTGGTGTCGAGCATGACGCAGACTTATCATGTTCCGCATGCTTCGCTTGATCCTGACGAGCTTGCTGCTCATGGCGTGTGGCGACGGGAGAACCGATCTCGGTGAGGTCGTCTATCTGGATGGGGACGCGGCGAGCGCAGACGCTACTAGCGACGTGCACTCCATCGTCCATCCCAGGGACGCGAGCCCAGACGCGCCAAGGCCCCCAAGCTGCGGCTTCGTCGGCGATCCATCGCCGCCCGGGACTCACCCTTATGGCATTTGCGGTGAAGGCGTGAATACCGATTATCCGCCGACCATGAACTGCGGCGGGACCAGCGAGGCCTTCGAGTACGTGCCGCAGAAGACGTTCGTCGTCGCGCGCATCGAGCTGTTTACGGACAGAAACGTGACGGTCGCACTCCTGGACAGCGACTGCGAGAAGCCCGGCACCCTGATCTACGAGGGCACCCTCGACGGACCTCCGAACGGAGCGCAGTGGCGCGGGATCAACCCGACCAATCCAATTGTGGTCACTGCCAATCACCGATACTTCATTTGGATGGACCCACGCAGCGGCGGCACCATGTGCTCTGCGGCGACCAACGGCGCCTTCGTGCGCGAGTACACCTCACAAAACGCGAGCGGCCCTTGGGAAGGCCCGTTCGGCGGCATCTACTGGATGGCGAGACTGATCGGTAAGTGCCAATGACCTCCGCCGAGCGCGGACGCGAGCGCGAAGTCCAATGCGACATTATCGCCAACCGCAGTTCGAGTTCGAGGGCTCTCGTCATGCCCCGAGTCGCGCGACGAAATGCTGTCTGCCCTCCCAGCGAACGTGGGGAGTTGGAGGGGGCTGCGCTCATTGATCAAATGTTCGGCTTCGCGCGGTCTCGCGCGTCGTAGTCGTGTGACCTGCGTGGCATGACGCACTAGTCGTCTGGGTGGCCGTAGGCGAACTCGAATGTAGCGCGATCGCCGAGGAAACGTGCGAGTTGCTCGACCCACTGGATAGCAGCGAAGATGCGCTGTTCGGGATCGG
>JANYHY010000631.1 GCA_025362165.1 Myxococcales bacterium
CCACGCCGCCCGTGCGAATGACCCCACGCCGCGCGCGCGACGGAAGCGGATCACCGAGCTCCAAATTCGCGAAGCGCTCCGGCGGCGCGAGGCGGGTGATCACGTGCAACACGTCGCCGCGGCCTGCGCTCGAGGCGCCGCCGTACAGCGTGACGGGCAGGTCGCGTAGATGCACGCCGTCGCAGTCTGCGTCGAGGAGCACCGCGCCGAAGCGGGCCGTGCCTCTCGTTACGATGGGAGACGTCTCCACCCGTGCGTCCCCTTCACACTGAGCGAGTCGAGGGAGCTTGGCGTCGACATCGCGCTCTCGAGCCTCGAACTCTCGCAGAGCGCTGCGCGTGCGGCACGCTCCTAGGAACAGCCCGACCGCGAGGACGATGAACAGGGCGCGGCGCTCTCTAGAGATGAGCAACACTCCGGCCGCGAGCGCCAGCAACGGAAGCGGCGCGACCCAGAGCAGGGCGCCTGCGACCAGCGCCACTCCAAACACGAGCATTCGATCCACGCCCCCGGCAAAGCTCAAGGCGTGCCAAGCGAACGAGCCGTTTTTTAGCCCGTTCGTGCGATGGGTGCCTGTCCGAGCGTCGGTCCGGACAGTTTCGCCGACACCCAAGCAAGCGCTAACCCTTGCGGTTGGGCCCTAGATTTCCTACGTTCGCCGCCCCCGTGGGTGGCATCCACCCCTTTTTTGTTTCGAGGCACTCATGTCGGATCAACCCAAGTTCGCAACCTTCGTGGCGCAGCAGAAGCTCGACTCCCGCCGCATCCTCGCCGCTTCTCACAAGCTCGAGACGCTTCATTCCGAGGATCGCGCCATCAAGGCCGCGAAGGGCAAGGCCAAGAAGGCCGAGGGTGGCGAGAAGGACACGCGCAAGCCGCGCTCCGGACGCCCCATCACCGAGCGCGCGATGGCAGCAGCACTCCACGGAGGCGAGATCAGCGGGCCGACCAAGCAACGCATCCTCCGCGCGGTGAACCACCTGCTCGAGCAGAAGAAGAAGGACAAGGTAGAGCTCAAGGCGCTCTTCTGACCCACAAAAGCCGTCGAAAGAGGCGTTGGTGGAGATTCTTTGAATCTGACGTCAGGGGGCAGCATCTGACTGTTCACCGTGAGTGCTGCCATCTCCACTTCCCTCCTTCCAGGCGTTGCGCTTTCCTTTCTCCGTGAGCGTCCCGTGAGCGAACAGGATGAGCTCGTCGAACGCGCGCGGACCGGGGAGGTCAGTGCCTTCAAGGCCTTGTTCTTGCGGCATCGCGGAGACGTGGCTCGGCTGGTCCATCGCATGCTCGGCAACGCACCTGATGCGGAAGACGTCGTGCAAGAGGTCTTCTTTCAGGTTCATCGGAGCCTCAAAGACTTTCGCGGCCAATCGAAGTTCACGACTTGGCTCCACCGCGTGACGGTCAACGTCGTGCTCATGCACCGACGCTCGCAGAAGAGCCGCCCCGTGCTGTCCGAGGAGCTCTCCGCTGACATCACTGCGGACGAGTCGAGCGTCTTGCCGGACGAAGACGTGGATCGCCGCATGCGCACGCGCGTGTTCTTGCGCTTGCTCGACAAGCTGGCAGACAAGAAGAGAGCAGTGTTCGTATTGCACGACCTAGAAGGCGTCTCGCCGCAAGAGATCTCGGAGATCGTAGGAGCGCCCGTACTCACGGTTCGGACGCGCTTGTTCTACGCGAGGCGAGAGCTCGAGGCGCTCATCGCGGACGAGCCTGCGCTCGCGTCACTGAAGGCGACGTTCTCGGGAGGTTCGTCGTGAAGCTCGAAGACACACCCATCGAAGAAGCCAAGCTCGACGCAGACGAGCCGAACGAGGCGTTGCGCGCTTCCATCTCCGATCTGAAGAGCGACACCGAAGCTAGCGCGGCTCCCGATTGGGACAAGCTGCAAGCCCGAATCGAGCGCGAGAGCACGCCCAAGAAGAACAACGTCGTTTGGATCGCCGTCGCGGCGACGCTAGCTGCAGCAGCGGCGGGCGCGTTGTGGATGGGCAAGAGTCCGGACGACCCCGCGACTGTCGCGACAGAGACGACGCAAGCGCCGCCTCAACAGATCGTCGTGGCGAGCGCGCTCCTGGAAGGACAAGCGCAGATCAACGGCGCGAACGCTGTCGTTGGGCGTGAGGTGTTCGCCAACGCGCACGTCACTTCGGAGAGCGCTTCGGCGATCTTCGATCGTCCGAACAAGGTGCGCTGGCTCCTCGAGAGCGACAGCGCGGTATCCATCGAGCACGCGGAGGGACCGTTGGTGCTAGCGCTCGAGAAGGGCGGCGCTGAGGCTCAGGTTGTTCCGGTGCCAAACGGTGAAGCGTTCGCGATCGACGTGACGAGCGCCAAGGGCAACGTGGTGCGCGTCGCCGTTCACGGCACTCATCTTCGCGTTGCGCGTGTAGCCGATCACGTCATTGTGGATCTCACAGAGGGCGTCATCTCCGTGGGCGCGCCGCCGAAGCGCGGCTCGACGCTTGGTCAGCTCGTCACCGCTCCCGCGCACGTGGAGCTCGACATCGACAACATGGCCAGCGGTGGCGCGCTCGACGTTCATCACGACGCCGCGAGCGTTCGCACGCCAGTCACGCTGTCGGCTCAAAGCAAGGTCACCACTAACGACACCCCAGCGCCGAAGCCGGAGTCCACCGCCAAGCCGAGCCCGCAGCCTGCGATCACCTCACCCATCGCAACACCGAAGCCGGCGCCCACGGACACCATCGTGGCGGACTCCAACATCGACGAGCGCGTCTCCAACACGGTGCGGTCGTTCGTCCGTGCGCAGCAGGGGACGAACGGCGTGACTGTCATCCCGCCGAAGAGCGTGACGCTGAAGCTGGAGCTCTCCGACGACGGCTACGTGCGGACCGTGACGTTCGACCCGCCGCTCTCTCCCGACGTCCAGAAACACATCTCGGACACGCTCTTCGATCCCAAGCAGACGCGCTTCGTCACCCCTGCGGATCATCGAGTGCGCGTGGACGTCAATATCGAAGCTCACTGAGATCGGCGCTATACCTCGCGCGTGGCGAAAGAAGACACGCTCGTCATTCACGAGATCTACGCCAGCATCCAGGGCGAATCCACGTTCGCTGGGTTGCCATGCACGTTCGTCCGCACGACTGGATGCAACCTACGCTGCGCGTGGTGTGACACTCCGCAGGCGTTCTACGGCGGGACGCGCATGCCTCGCCCAGCGGTGCTCGAGAGGGCGCTCGCGCTAGACACTCCACTCGTAGAGCTCACGGGCGGCGAGCCGCTGATTCAGCCGGGCGCGATCGAGCTGCTGCGAGAGCTGTGCGACGCAGGCAAGACCGTGCTGGTCGAGACGAGCGGCGAAGCAGACGTCTCTCGCGTCGATCCGCGCGTGCACAAAATCATGGATCTGAAGGCGCCCGGTTCACGCGAGTCGGGACGCAATCGTTGGAGCAACCTCGACCACATCACCGCGCGAGACGAGATCAAGTTCGTCCTGTCCGACCGCGAGGACTATGAGTGGATGCGCGCGATCATCCGAGAAAAAAGCCTCGTTTCTCGCACGCCGAACTTGCTCGCGAGCGCTGTGTTCGGAGCGCTAGCGACCAAAGATCTCGTCGCGTGGGTCCTCGAAGACAAGCTCGCCGTACGTGTGCAGCTTCAAATGCACAAGGTCATCTGGAGCCCTGAAGCGACAGGCGTGTAGCTCCGCGCTGCCTCTAGTGCGGCATGCCCTTCATATTCTGGAGCTGCTTCATCATGTCGGCCATGTCGATGACTTTGTAGCCGGTAGGGACCTCGAACCGCGCGGCGTCGAGCGCCTTCTTGTCGATCTTGGTCACTTCGATCCGCGTGTCCTCGGTCACCTCGTCTTTTTCGTACGCGATGAAGCGCAGCGGGAAATGCTTGCCGTCCATGAGCTCGGCCATCCACGCATGCTCGGTGGGAATGCCCGTGATCGGAAGGGTGAACCACGACGCGCCCTGCTGCGC
>JANYHY010000639.1 GCA_025362165.1 Myxococcales bacterium
TCGCTCGCGTCGATCGCATCGCAGCGCGCGAGGCGATTAGCGGGCATCCGTCACCGCGACACTCCCGCCCACCGGTGCGAGGAGCGCGAGCGCGAGCTCTTGGTCGCTGTCACCTGCTGAAAATGGGGGGATCGTGAGCCAAGGGCGCGAAGGACCGAACGGCTCGCACCCGGAGACGATCTCATTGCTGTCGCACGCGGTGCGCACGTGGACATGATCATCATGGAGGCCGCCGGGCTTGGGCTGCGCCATCACTTGCACCGCGCGCCACACCAGATCGGTGGGTTCGCCTCGCGCGCGCGCCCACTCCAGCAGCATCGCCTTGAGGTCGTCGTGGACGAAGATCCATTGCACGCGCGCGGCGTCGTCCGTCAACAGCGCGCGCAACAGCAGCCACTCTCGCTCCACGTCCAGCCGATAGAACTTGCCGTCCTTCTCGCCGAGGCCGTCGGGGCCGATTCGCACGAAGCCCGGGCTCGTGACCGGCGCGCCTTCGAGCGTCGTCAAGTACAGGAGGAGATCCGCGTCGCGACCGCTGCGATGCGAGAGGTGAGGCAGCGCGGGGCCTCCGCCCGCAGGTGCGGAGAGATCGCCGATCGTCAGCGTGGCCCCAGGTCGCGCGTCGTGCACCGACTTGGCCGCGCGCTCGAGGGAGGTGGCGAAGCGTGGTGTCGCGCTCCGTCTTCCGTTGTCTCGCAAGAACTGATAGCCATCACCGGCGCGCGCAAGCTCGCGACCATCCTTGAGCACTCCCCGATGGGGCAGCCCGATCGACCCAGAAACACCGGGCTGCAGCGAAGTTGGCACACGCGCGCAGCCGAGCGCCACCACAGCCATCAAGCAGATAACGCCGCGCACGCCCTGATCGTGCCAGACCGACGAATCATTTGCTATGCAATCCCCAATGCAAAACGTCACCGTCGTCGACCACCCGTTCATCAAGCACAAGCTGACGCTCATGCGGAAGAAGCAGACGAGCACGGCGAACTTCCGGCTGCTCTTGCGTGAGATCTCGATGCTGCTCGCGTACGAGGCGCTGCGCGACGTGAAGGTGAAGGACGAGGAGATCGAGACTCCGCTCGCCACGATCCAATCACCCGTCCTCGACGGCAAGAAGCTCGTGCTCATCGCGATCCTGCGCGCCGGGCAAGGCATCCTGGACGGGATGCTTCAAATCGTGCCGAACGCGCGCGTCGGACACATCGGGCTCTACCGCGATCCGAAGACGCTCGACGCCATCGAGTACTTCTACAAGGTGCCTCAGGATCTGTCGGACCGTGACGTCATCGTGTGTGACCCGATGCTGGCGACAGGCAACTCGGCGGTGGCGGCGATCGAGCGCGTGAAGGCGAGCAAGCCCGGGAGCCTGAAATTCGTGTGCTTGCTGACGTGCCCAGAGGGCCTGAAGACCATGCACGAGGCCCACCCAGACGTGCCCGTGTATACTGCAAGTATCGACGAACGCCTGAACGACCACGGGTACATCATCCCCGGCCTCGGAGACGCGGGAGATCGTTTGTTCGGAACGCGCTAGTGCACCGCCGTCGAACTGACGGCGTGCACTAGTGCTTCTGTCTACCCTGCAGCCATTGCTCCATGCTGCCGGTGCCGCTCTCGTTCTGGAGCACTGCCTCCATCGGCCACCACGCGACGGGGCGCGCGTTGACGGTGAACACGACGTCGTAGCTGCCGGCGCGGTTGACCATCGGCGGTGAGCCAAGGCCTTCGCCTTGGGACATGCACTCCCACGTGTGCTCGGGGCGGACCTCCACGAAGTAGCAACCGTCACCGCGGCCCACGATTTTGCCGGTTTCATCGAGTACCCACGAGCCGAGCGTCACGTTGGTGCCGCTCCAACCTCTGCTACCGCGCGCGAAGTAGCTGAGCTTGACGCGGCGAGGGTAGCTGCGCTCCGCCCACGAGCTGCGCACGCCGACGAGCGCGAGCGGATCGGACTGCGCGAGCTGTGCGACCACGACGTCGACGTCCGGCTCTCCCTGCTCGAGAGCGTCGGTGTCGTGATCGTGAGCTGCCTCGTCGCCGCTGTCGGGCGACTCGACCGTGAGCCACGCGCGCCCGATCTCTTTGTGATCGATCGAGACGACGATGGAGTGCTTGCCGAGCTGCTTGGGTGCGAACGCGACCTCAGAGCTCGAGAACGTCACGCGCGAAGCAGCGTCGACGACGACAGCCTCGCTTTTGTCGCCGAGCGAATCGCCACCAGGGCCGAACACCTCGAAGCGAACGGTCGCCTTGCCGAGAGAAGCGTTGAAGATCATCGCCGCGCAAGGCACGCGCGTCGCCTCGCCTAGCGGTGCGCGGATCGCCTTAAGATTGCCTTGCAACGCTGCGACGGTCTGCGCGTTCTCGTCGCGCGTCACCGCGAATTTGTCCGTGAGGAAGACGTCCGCGTACGCGCGCTTGCGCTGCTTGTCTGCGTAGTCCTTGAGCGCCTTCTGGATCGGCGCCGGATTGCCAGCGATCGCCTCGCGCAGCTCGCTCACCGCAACGGCGCTGTAGATCGGCGCGACTGCCGTGTCGCTCATGCCCGTGTAGAGGATCGCGTGATTGACGCCCGCGACCTCTGGCTTGCCGCGATTGTGGAAGGTGACGACAGGTCCGCCGGAGAAGCCGGGATACACGGCTGCATCGAACAGCAAGAGCTTCTCGCCGAACATGTCCACGATGCCGGAAGAGATGCCTTCGCTCATGCCCCACGAGAGCGCCCACAGTCCTCGCCCCGTGTGGCCGAGCGCCCAAACGGGCTCACCTACGAGCAGGTCGTGCTCTTCGAGATCGAGAGGAGGCACGTCTTTCAGGTCCTCTTTTGGTCTGAGCACGGCGACGTCGCGCGCCTCGTCGAGGTTGACGATCTCGGCGTCGACGGTCTGTCCCGCACGGGTCGTCACCTTCAGTCGATCGGGTCGCAGCACGACGTGCGCTGCTGTGATGATCAGTCCGCCGGCGATCATGAAGCCCGTGCCATGCGGCGTGG
>JANYHY010000664.1 GCA_025362165.1 Myxococcales bacterium
ATGATGGCAACCACCACCATGAGCTCGATGAGCGTAAATCCCCGATTGTCGCTGCTCTTGCTTCTCATTGTCCGCTCCCTGGTTTTTTCGCCACGAGCTCGCGACTCGGGCCAATAGGTCGTTCACCTTGAAATGATGATCGAGAGAACGGTCGCGCTCGCTAGATCTGAAGGGCCAGTTACGCCGCCGTGGTCGCGGTGAGTTTTTGCGCGACAGCCACGAGCTGCTCCGGCTTGAACGGCTTGATGATCCAACCCTTCGCGCCGAGCGCCTTGGCCTGCTGCATCAGCTTCGGCTGGCCCTCGGTGGTCAACATCACAACGGCGAGCTTGGCGTACTCATCTTTCTTGTGCAGCGCCTCGAGGAGCTCAAGACCGTTCATGTTCGGCATGTTGACGTCCAACACCAGCAGCGCCACGCCCGATTGGTCGAGCTTGCTGAGCGCGTCCGCCCCATCGTGCGCCTCGATGACGGAGAAGCCTGCCCCCGCGAGCGCGCTGCGCACCTGCTGGCGCACCATCTGAGAATCGTCCGCCACCATGATCTTTGTTTGCATCTTTGCCTCCATGACAGACATCAAAACATCACCATTTCGCCTTCGGCCAGCGGCGGAACCACGTGCTCTTGACGAGGAGGCAAAATGAAATTGGCGTCCAGCGTTGCGTCGAGGCGGACGTAGATCTCGCCAGCTTCACTCGAAAATCGATGCCACGCGGACATGCCGCTACGAGGCACCGGCAGCTGGATCTCGCTGCCGCTGAAGGTCGTCGGAGTGGCGAGGAGCGGGGCGAGGCCGCGAGCGAGGAGCTTGTTCTTCACGCGACCGATGAGCATGTTGGCGAACTCGCCGAGGACGTCGCGCAAGGCGAGGTCGGAGCCGACGTCGCTCCCGAGGCGCAGCACCTCCGGTCGCAATTGCTCCACGACGTGAGGGGCCGTGATCAGCACCACCGCGCCGCGCAGTCCCTCTGCGGCGTATCCGATGACCGCCATCACCGCGTCCGACCACGGATCGATCGCCCCGCCCGGCGAGTATTGCGTCTTCATGCCGTACGCATCGAACAGCTCATGAGAAGCCGCCACGAGGCACTCCCGAAGTTCTACGAAGGTCTCGGCTTGGTCCTTTAACGTGCTCATTGAACTTGCTCCGATTGGCAGATCTCGTGACTGGCCGGTCGAACGCTCATGCTGGTTACCTCCGCTGACATCGCTCGCTTCGGAAACACCATGCTCAGCTTGGTGCCTGCGCCGGGCGAGGTGGTGACCTCCACCGTACCTCCGAGCGACTGAGTGGCTTCGCGGAGCGCGCCCATCCCCAAGCCACGCCCCGACAGATCGGTGATTCTGTCGGCGGTGGAGACGCCGTCGCAGAAGAGCGCGTCGCGGAGAGCGTTCTCGCCATCGGTCGGGAGGCCGAGTTTCAAAGCGCGCGTCTTCACTCGCGCCCAGTCGACGCCTCGTCCGTCGTCCGTGATGGAGATCACGAAGTCATCTTCGCGCAGGCGCGTGGCGAGCTCGATCGACCCGTGAGGCTTCTTGCCTGTCGCGGCGCGCTCGTCTGGAGACTCGATCCCGTGGTCCACGGCGTTTCGGACTGCGTGAACGAACGCGCTCCAGAACGGCGCCCACCGCTTCGGATCCACGCGAAGGCAGCCGCTGTCGAGCTTGATGTCGAGGTTCTTGTCGAGCCGCCCCGCGATGCGAAGCGCTTGCTCGCCGAAGTGCTCCAACCTCCGATCGGTCGACTCCAGCTTCAACGCGTTGACCATCGCGAGCAGCGTGGGCCAAGGCGCCTTGCTTCGAATCGCTTGCTCCAACAAGTCCTGCTGACCGACGTCGAGCTCGATGACCCGTCCACGCGCGCCTAGCCAGCGCTCCGCCTTCTGGCGAATGTTGGTCCATTGCTCGCGCAAGCCCACGAGATCCTCCGGTACCAACGCGCCGTCGGCGATCCGCGACTCGAGGTCGTGACAAGTCTCCGAGAGGCTCGCGAGGCCGAAGATGGCGCTGTTGCCCTTGATCGTGTGCAGCATGCGGTGCGTCGCTTGCGTCGTGGTCTCTTGCGCGGTGACCGCGTCGATCAGCTCGCCGGTCTCGTCGAAGAAGTCGTTCACCGCGTTGCGATCGGAGACCAACCGCTCGCACAGCGCCATCGTCTCGGCTCGCTCGCGCTCGGCGCGCTCCTTGTTGAACCGCTCGGTGACGTCGCTCACCACGACGAGAAAGTGTGACGGCGCTTCAGAGTCGCCGTCGGTGATCGGCTGGTACGCCACATGAAACTGGCTGTCCTTGATCACGAGCGCGTGCGGCATCTGCTCGAGCATGACTTCCGCCGGCATCACCCCGTCCGTCACTTGCGTGAAGCTCACGGCAGAGAGCTCGCCGAAGTCGGAGTTGCTCCGGCGCAATAGTTCGAAGAGCGATTCACCCGCGCGTGGCTCACCGATCCAACGATCCAACGCGGCGGAGCGCTCCGCTGACGGCAAGCCTTCGCGATCGATGGTGACGAAGCCTTGTTCGACGTTGTCTAGCAGCGTGCGCATGTCTCGGTTGCGGCCGTGGAGCTCGCTGGTGCGCGCCCGGACGATCTTCTCGAGGCCGATCACGTTGTCGAAGAAACTTCGGGCGATGAAGCAGCCGGCGATCGACTCCAGGACGACGAATCCAGCGTGAACCGCGACCACCCACACAGGCGCGGCATAGTTGAACACGCTCTTGGGCAACGCGAACCAGAGCACCAAGTGATGGAGCGCGACGGTGACCGCAGCCACGAGGATCACCATCGGGTTCCCAAAGACCGCGAGCATCGCGAGGAGCGCGAAGAAGTAGAAGTGCATCTCGATCTGCACGGGGCCTTGGCCAAAGTGCACGAGCAGGCCGCCGACGAACATCGCGGCGACGCCGTGGATCATCGAGATCGCTCTGGGGTTGCGGAACGTGAACACTGCCAGGGCTGGTCCCGCGACGACCGCGCTCGTGAGCGCCAGCGCAAGCAGAGGGTTCGTCCCGTTGCACGCAGCGAGCAGCACCATCACCGGGATGTGCAGCGCGAAGAACACGAGCGCGATGCGGTTGGTGCGCCGGAGATATCCCTCCTCGAACGAGGTGATCTCCTTGGGTAGGACCACGGCCTGAACGATTCGACGGAGGATGTTCATCACGGCACTCCTAATGGGTTCACTCGGCTCTTGAGCTCGTTGCTGACTGCGCAGCCAAACACCGGCAGAGGCTCTGTCGCGCGGCCGACACGA
>JANYHY010000671.1 GCA_025362165.1 Myxococcales bacterium
CTCAGCAGGGAATCATCCTCGACAAGTTCTTCGCGATGCAGTCGTGGGTCGGTCTCTGGCAGACAGACAACTACGACCAGAACCAAGCCGGTTCGTACATCGCGTCCTACGAAGGTATCGGCGACTCCACGTTCAACGCGATCGCGGAGGACACGGTCGACTCGATGATCGGCGGTCAGTACAACGTGTACCCGTACTTCCGTCCTCTCGCGGTCGTCCAGTTCGCGCAAGACACGCACTCGCCGTCTTTCGGTGGTCGAGTGAGCGTCCGTGACTGGGTCGGCGGTCAGAGCTTCGGTCGTCTCCAGGACTTCCTGGACTACTTCCGCAACATCGCGGTCGCGAACAACTTCAAGGACCCGAAGAACGGCATCGACTGCACGAGCCAATCGTTCGACGCCTGCTTGTTCGATCCGCGCCCGCGCAGCGACAACCACAACGAGTTCGTCGGTCCCGACAAGCGCGTTTGGATCTGGGCGTTCATCCCAGATCGCAACGAGTACGTCGCAGTCCTGAAGGACCGCAACACGGCCTCGTACCTCATCGTGCGTTCGTACAACGACGACGTGGTCGCGCAGCTCGATGACGGCGCCTTCCCCGGTAGCGCTTATGGGCTCGAGCTCCCCGTGAAGTACATGCTCGACTCCTTCAACCAGTACCGGTGATGAACGTGAAGTCTCACTTCACGGCATCAGCGCTCGCGCTGGCCACGCTCCTCCTTTCCTTCGCAGCCTCGGCTGGCGAAGGAAAGGATAGTTCGGTCAAGGGTGACAAGGGCGGCGGCTCCAGCGGCGGCTCCAGCGGTGGAGACGTCGGAGGCGGGGGCGGAGGCGCTGGGGGCGGTGCCGAGGTTGGGGTGAACCCCGATCGCATCACCGGTCCTGTCACGGCGAAGAAGTGGGAGGTGGGCGCGTCTTTCGAGGCTCACCGCCTCTTCATCCAGAACGACCTCCAAGGCGCTGGCTCGGACAAGTACTTCAACTACTACCAAGCCTACGCGAGCTGGTTGCCGACGAAGAACGACAGCTTGTCGGCGTACTTCGGCGTCTACCAGCGGTTCATCGCGGACCCGAGCGAGACGGGCTTTCGTCTCGACGACGTCCTGCTCCGCTACTCGCACTACTTCGACCTCCCGAAGGACGTGCGGCTCCTGGCGCGCGCAGCGGTGTTCTTTCCCACCTCGTTCTCGAGCCACAAACAAGGGATGATCGGCGCAGGACGACTCACCGTCGGTGCGGAGAAGACGTGGGGCAAGTACGTGCTCACTCGCCTTCGCATGAACGGCACAGGCTACGTGCAACAGTACAACTCACCGGAGGGCGGCGGTACGCCGAACCCCGCGGGGTCCCTGTCTGGCAGCGCAGAGCTTCGAGTCAACATGCCATTCCACACGCCGCTCGCGATTGGTATCGAGGGGTACACCAGCTACACCTGGTATCTCGCCGCGAATGGGACGCTCCCCGCGGGCGCACCGGGAACGGTCAACGATTCGCTCTACTCGACACAGCCAATCCAGCAACGGTACGGCGGTGAGATCTACGCGAGCTACGAGCTCCCCGAGCTCAAGGGCTTCAAATCCGAGATCCACGTCGCTGTGGCTCAAGGCGATCCGGCGCTCGGCTACAACTCGGCGCTCCACGAGGGTATCTCGCACACGTATTTCTACTGGCGCGAGTCGTCGGAGATTTACGGTTCGCTCCTCGCCCGCTTCTGAGTTCCGCTCGTGTGGAGCAGCTCTGCCGGGAGGCGCGTGCTTCCCGTGATGACTAGCTGTTCTCCGACTTCTCTCTCGGTGAACCGTAGTTGCTGCCTTCGCGGCGCACGTCCTTCTCGACGCGACCATCCTTGAGCGTGACGACTCTCGGCATGCTCGCGGCGAGGCCCGTGTTGTGCGTGACGATCACGAGCGTGGTGCCGCGCTGCTTGTTGATGCCGAAGAACAGCTCGTGGATCTGATCGCTCGTGGCAGAGTCGAGGTTGCCAGTCGGCTCATCGGCGAGGATGAGCTTCGGGTCCAGCACGAGGGCCCGTGCGAGCGCGACGCGCTGCTGTTCGCCGCCAGAGAGTTCTCCGGGCCTGTGCATCACTCGATCCTTGAGCCCTACCTCTTCGAGCAGAGCGTGCGCGCTGCGCTCCATTTGGCCGCGTGTTTTGCCTTGGATCAAGCCCGGCATCATCACGTTCTCGAGCGCGTTGAACTCCGGCAACAGATGGTGAAACTGAAAGACGAAGCCGATGGATCTGTTGCGGAGCTCCGCCAAGCGCGCCCCGTTCATCGTCGTGATCTCTTCACCTGCGATCTTGAGTGAGCCGCTCGTCGGAACGTCCAGCGTCCCGAGGCAATGGAGGAACGTGGACTTTCCAGCGCCCGATTGACCGACGACGCCGAGGATCTCGCCCTCCACGATCTCCAGATCAATCCCGCGCAGGACCTCGAGCGTGCGCCCCATGTGGATGAACGACTTCTTGACGTCGGAGGCGGAGACGATCGCGGTAGCCAAGGTGTGGACTTGGTAGCTGGATTTACGAACAAACGGAAGCGTGACGGCCCCCAGTACGTCGGAGATATTCACAGGAAGACGAGAAGACGGGAAGGTTGGATAGATCGTCCGGCTGGCGATGAACCTTGATGCGCGCGCCGAACACTCCCCAAACCTTCCCGTCTTCCCGTCTTTCTGTTCCATCTCTGCATCCCCCTTGCGGCGTTTCGCGCGCAATCACGGCCCCCTTCACAAAAGGCCCAACGCAGTTGGTCGCGCGGTATTTTTTCCCCGTTGGCCGTCACGGCTCTGATATCGTGAGGTGTGCTGGTCATGGTCTGCTTGACGGCAAACTAGGCAGTCTCGAGAGGGCGTCATGAAGCGAAATGAAACCAAAGGCGCGCGTCGGGATCGGAGCGCAACGAAGGGGCTGTGGTCGGTCGCTGCTTTGCTGGTGATCGCGTGCGGTGACTCCACCAACGGCGGGACGGGCAGCGACTTCGACAGCGGAGGCGGACCTGACAGCGGTGGCACCGACTCGACCTCTCCGTTCAAGGACGGGAGCATCACTCCGCCAAACGACGGCGGCCCCAACAATGACGGCGGCTCGGCTGGCGAGGGTGGAGGCGGAGACGCTGCGTTCAACTTCGACGGCTTCTCCAAGGGCGATGGCAACCTCTGCTTCGACGACGACAACGACGGCTGGACCACGTGCAACGGCGACTGCAACGATCACGACTCGCTGATCAACCCATGCGCGTTCGACACCGACAAGGCCTCGGGCGATCCCGTCGGGATAGACGGAGTCGACAACGACTGCGACGGCACGGTCGACAATCGCATCCTTTGTGACAGCAAGCTCTCCTCCGGCCACAGCACCACGCCGGGGGACTACGCCTCCGCCGCGGACGTGTGCGACAACCAGAAGTGCACTGTCGTGAAGAAGGCCGTCTTCTACGGCCCCAACAACTCGCTCCCCAAGCGCATCACCAAGCACATGGGATCGGGCTTCACTCCACACGTGGGCACCTATATGGCGTTCCTCTCGACTGGGATCGCGGACGACCTCACGGACAACGCGAACTACAGGCCCGGCGACGGTACGGACCTCTTCAACTCGTTCAAGCACCCAGATCCGCTCACGGCGATGCAGAACAAGAACCCGTGCGGGCAGGGCCAAGACGAGAGCCTCGTGAACATCCACGACTACACGGAGGTGCGCCTCACGCTCGTAGTCCCGATCAACGCGGGCTCGTTCACGTTCGACTTCAACTTCTTCTCGATGGAGTACCCCGCTTACGCGTGCCGCGGTTACAACGACACGTTCTTGGCGATGCTCACGAGCAACAAATACAAGTCGCCATTTCAAATCGCGTTCGACCCGAACGGCGGTCGCATCAACGTCAACAACTCGTTCTTCATCGCGTGCAACGACGTCGTGAATGGAGACAACTTGGGCTACACGCACATGTGCACGCAGCCGCTGTCCACGCTCAACGGCACGGGGTACGAGATCAAGTATGGTCAGACGAGCTTGACCGTCGGCAACTTGAACAAAGGCAGCGGCGGCACCAACTGGCTGAAAACAACGGCCCCCGTCGATCCAGGGGAGACGGTGACTGTGAGTTTCATCATCTTCGACGAGGGTGATGGCATCTTGGATTCTGCGGTCAACGTCGACAACTTCCGTTGGGGCTCCGCCAGCATCGGCAGTCCCGTGACGGGGAGGTAGCCGTGCGCGCTCTTACCATCATCGGATTATCGATTACGGCCACTGTCGCCTGCGCCATGCTCTATGCGTGCGGCGGGGACGACAACGGTGTCGCCACGTTCGACTCCGGCATCCACGGAGACGCGACGACGGACGCAGGAAACGGGAACCTCGATCAGTACACTCCAGGCTTCGGCGACGTTACGCTCAACGGCGAGGCTGGCA
>JANYHY010000694.1 GCA_025362165.1 Myxococcales bacterium
TTGTTTTTCATGCGGGCAACCATTGCCTGCCGATTTCTCGACGACCAAACCTGCGGGTCCCATCAACGCGTATCCGCTGACGGGCGGCATGCCCGCGGCTCCTGTCCCTCCAGCGAATCCATACGCGAGCGTCGCCCACGCCGCGATCATCAGTCACCCAATGGGCGAGCTGTCCGTGACAGTCGGCGCGGAGGTGCGCGTCGGTCGCGATCCGCAGCAGTGCGCGCTCACGCTCGCGGAGCCTAGGATCAGCGGCGTTCACGCGACCTTCAAGTTCGACGGCGACAAACTCTGGGTGCGCGACGAAGCTTCGAACAACGGCGTGTACGTCTCGCTGGCGCGCATCCCCGCGTCCGTGTGGACGCCCGTGCCGGTCGGCGCGCAGCTTCGCGTGGGGCCGATCGAAATGTCGGTGCGGCTCGCGTGATGACTCCGCCGCTCGTCGACGTCGGCGCGCGCACGGACTCGGGGCGCGATCCCACCAAGAAGGTGAACGAGGACGCGATCGGCCATCGCTCGACCAAGCATGGTTACCTCGCGGTCGTGTGCGACGGCATGGGGGGACACGAGGGCGGCAAGGACGCCTCCACGCAGTCGCTCGCAGCAGTGCTCGACACGTTCGAGCGCGCCGCAGAGGAGACGCCGCCGCAGGTCGTGCTCGCAGAAGCGATCACGGAGGCCAACCGTCGCGTCGTCGCTCTCGGCGCGAAATCCGCTGCGGATCGGCCTGGGTCAACGATCGTGGCGATCGTGGTGCACTCGGGCGGGACCGACGTCGCGCACGTGGGCGACAGTCGCGCGTACGCGATCACGGGCGGCAAGATCGCGCAGATCACCAAGGACCACTCGGTCGTGCAGCAGATGGTCGATCACGGACTGTTGACGCCCGAGGCCGCCAAGGGACACCCCGACGCGAATCGGATCACGCGCGCGCTCGGCACCAAGGACACGGTCGAGGTCGAGGTTCGCCCTTCGCCGCTTCTGCACGCACCTGGCGACGTGTTCGTGTTGTGCACGGACGGGTTGAGCGATCTCGTCTCGCCGGAGGACATCTTGAGGATCGCGACGAGCGCCTCGCCCGAGCAAGCCGTGGGGCAGCTGATCGATCTCGCGAACGCGCGCGGCGGACACGACAACGTCTCGGCGATCATCGTGCGCGCAAAGGAGGGCGCGGTCGCGCGTCCGGGCTCGATCTCGAAGACCGTCGCGCAGACCATCGCAGAGGAGGCGCCGCTGCTGCTCGTCACTCCAGCGCCTTCTGGGCGCCGGCTCAGCGTGACCTCCACGATCGATGATGCTCCGCGCAAGCGCTTTCCACTCGGCGTCGTGCTGGGACTGATGCTCGTCGCGCTCGGGCTGCTCGGCGCGGCGCTCGCGGTCTACTTGAACGAGCGCACCAAGCACGCGCATCAAGCGCCGAGCGCGTCGGCGTTCGCGCATCCGGTCTCGCCCGCAACGGTTGATGCGTCAACGGTCGTCCCCGCAGACGACGTCGAGAGCGCGGAGCCCGAGCCGCTGCGACCATTGGGTGATGGGGGGCACCTATCGAGGTGAGGGGTTGGGGCTCGGCGACGCGCAGTACTTTCCCCTGTGCCGGCCGACACTAAAGGCCTGGGGTCGTATGACTATTTCGTGTGCGACATGGTCGGCCGTCACAGGGGAAAGCACCGCGCGCTCGCCGGTCTTCGCGGCGGATAGGTGGCGGGAGGGGTGAGAGTTGGGTGGTGGTCGTTGCGGTGGATAGGTGGTGGGTGAGAGTTGAGGTGTGTTTAGGCTTTGTGTTGAGGTTCGTCGTTGGTGAGGTCTTGCATGGCTTGTTCGATTGCGGCTTCGTCGGGTTCGGTTGCGGCTTCGAGGGCGATGCGGAGTTTGGGTTCGGCGACGGCGTTTGCTGCGACTCTGATGCGGGCCTTGGCGTCTTGCTCGTCGCTTGCCGACAACGCGATTGCGGCGGCGGCGCGCTGCTTGGGAGGAGCGCCCGCGCTCTCTAGCAAGTGCCACAGTCGCTCGGTGTCGACCGCCGCAGTTCGCAGTGTGGTCGCGCCCGCGCCGACTCCCTTCAGCGTCGCGATCCACTCGGCGATCGTTCTCTCTCGACGTTCGAGGAGCAGCGC
>JANYHY010000707.1 GCA_025362165.1 Myxococcales bacterium
AGATACACATATGCGCTGAAGCCCGCCAAAGACCCGAACACGGCGAGGTACACCACCGATAGCCACGCGGACGCTGGGACGTTTGGAGGCACGCGCTCGCCGAATCCAAAACCAATCACGAGCATCAACGCTCCGCCGAGCGTCATCTGCGCAGCCGCCGCCATGATCCCTTTGGGGAGCGACAGTCGCGGCACGAGCACCGACCCGAGCGCCCACGCGACGGGTGCGAGCCCCAGGACGATCCAAGCGTGCGCGTCGGCTCGCAGGTTCGCGCCCCAGCCGAGGGCGATCATTCCAGAGAGCCCGAGCAAGAGGCCCACCCACTCGCGCGGTCGCACGACGACGCCGAACGCGCGGCCGATGAGCGCGCCCCAGAGCGGCATCGTTCCGCATACGATCGCGCATACACCCGAGTCGATCGTCCGCGATGCGATACCGACGCAGCCGTTCCCCACAACGAAGAACAGGATCGAGATGGGCGCGGTGCGGAGCCACTGACCGCGATCGGGCATCTTATTGCCGGACGCGAGCGCGATGACGAACAACACCACGCCCGCCGCGAGAAAGCGCGCGCCGCCCATCGCCATCGGAGGCAGGCCCGTCCCGCCGTGAGTGCCGACCATCCATCGCACTGCGAGGTACGTGGAGCTCCACACGACGTAGACGGTGGCGAGCGCGAGGGCGACGCCTCTCTTTTCAGACGACGGAAGCGACATGTGAGCGGAGCGACGTGGGTGAGATGCTCCGGCCTTATACCCGCTTTCACCTTGGGAAGGTTTGTTGGCCCTGGCGGCCAGAGCGCAAATCGGCTGGGCTCAAGCGGCGACTGGCTCTTGGTCTTCTAGCGGGATGATGTTTCCAGGGTCTGCATCTTCGTAGAAGTCAAAGACGAACTCGAGCAGCTCGGGATCAGGCTCGGGGTCTCCTTCTATGGGGTAGTTGTGATCGGAGGTGTCGCCGAAGTGCCTGGCTATGGCCAGCAGCTGGGCGGTGAGCGCATCGACTTGCCAGAAGGCGCGGATAGGGCCCGAACCCTGCTCGAGGAAGAAGCACTCGAACGCAAGTTGGATCCACGGGGCGACGAGCGAGACACGAACGTCACGTAGACGCTGGCGAGCTTCGTCCGTGAGATGCACTAGGTAGTTGCGCCGATTGAGGTGTTTTCTGGTTCGGTAGGGCCGGTTTCGGTAGATCAGACCTAGTTTCTCTAGACTGATGAGCATGCGGCTGGTGGTCGCGCGCGTGACTCCGAGCGCCTTATGGATCGCCGATTGCAACATGTAGCGATCGGTCAGCAAGCGGAGGAGATCGAAACGAGCAGGCGTCAGGCCGAACGGTTTGGCAAGTCGCCGCAAGTGAGACAGCGTGCTGTGCCACGCCCGCTTGAGACGGAAGGGAATGATGTGCATACCGACCGCAGAGCATCCCGCGTGCCGAGAGGTCCGTGGGGGGCCCTCCAGGATTTTGCCGCAGGATCTAGCCGTTCGGTCAGCAAGCTGACGGTCCGAAGGTTCGGACGCCCTGTCCTGGGGACAGGCCCCACCTGTCCGTTGGACACCTCGTCCTTGCTGAGCACGAGACGTCGATCAGAGGAGCAAACGCGCTCGGTTGGTCGCGCGACCCCTCGTCTGTTTGCTGCCCTTGGCCTCAGCGATCGATCGCTCGCCTAAGAGGTCGTCGATCGCGCCGACGACCCAGCGTGGCCTCTTGCGCTCACGCTAAGATCGCGGTCTCATAGGATGCTGGCGCCTGGATTAGCTCGCGGATGTCATGCGATAAGCCGCGCGTGGAAGAGCCTGGAGCATCAATGAACGCTACATATTCGTGGATCGCCAAGGGGCTGATCACTGCGGGCGCGCTCGTTGCGTTGATCGTCGGCTGCTCGACTGCTCCGGGGCAAGAGCCGCAGACGTGCGGTGCTGGCGAGACGCTGTGCGGCAAGGAGTGCATCGACACGACCACCGATCCAGGCAACTGCGGCGCGTGCAACATCGCATGCAAACCTGGTGAAGTCTGCGGCGCGAGCGCGTGTTCGCTTACGTGTGGCGCGGGCTCCACTCAATGCGGAGCGTCGTGCTTCGACACCAACGTTGACAGCAAGAACTGTGGGGCTTGCGGCACCGTCTGCGCGGCAGGACAAATCTGCGCTTCGGGCAAGTGCACCGCGCAGTGTCCGGGACAGCAGACGCTTTGCGTGGGGGACGGTGGCGCGATCAGCTGCGTCAATCCAAGCACCGATGCGACCAACTGCGGTGGCTGCGGGACCGTGTGTGATCCTGGCAAAGTGTGCGGTGGCGGCAAGTGCGGAGATACTTGCGGGCTCAACGAAATGCTCTGCAAAACAATGAACAACACGCTCTATTGCGCTGCAGTGCAGACGGACAACAACAACTGCGGTGGCTGCGGCACCGTGTGCAGCGCGGGACAGACATGCGTCAGTGGCAAGTGTGCCGGCAATTGCGGATTGAACGAGAAGCTCTGCCCAAGCGGCGACGGCGGCGCGGGCTATTGTGCAAAGACCGATACGGATCAAGCCAACTGCGGTGCGTGCGGCACTGTCTGCAACAACTCCAATGGCGAGATTTGCGTCGCCGGCAAATGCATCCTTCAGTGCGGTAAAGGGCTCACGAGCTGCGGCAAGGAGTGCGTCGACATCAACACCAGTCGTGACAACTGCGGCGGGTGCAACAACCCATGCACCGGTCTGACTCCGTCGTGCGTCGCCGGCAAATGCTCAGCGAAACCTCCGAGCTATGTCTATACGGACAACTTCCTCAACAATCAGAACTCTCCCGCGCAGTGCACGCACTGGCAGATGTGGATCGCCGGGCTCGGCAACGCGTACACGAGCGTGACCTTGAGCGGGAGCTTGGACAACGTGGGTATCACCTGCAACGTGCCAGCTGTCGTTCAGAACATGGCGACTGCATTGAAAAACCAAACGGCTTATACGGCTGTTTGCAACGGGCACACTTGGTCCAACTGCAATCGCTATAACGATGAACTATGGATCGACCCACCCATGCAGTGCAGCGGCGCGAACTGCCCGAACCCTGGGTATATGCTTCGTCCGTGCATAGGCAACAGCAACTGGGGAGGCATCAATGGGCCCACTTGCGGCGGTGCCAATCAATCCATCACGTTGAGCTTCCAGTAAGCCGGCGGTCGAAGTCACTCGGATAAGTCAGTTGGCGATCGGCGTGGGCTCTTGGTCTTCTTGCGGTTCTCTGTCTCGTCGATCCGCTTCGTCAGTAGCTTGCGCACGAGCGCGATGGGTAGTAGCTGATGCACTCCTCCGCGTCTGGCAGGATCGAGAGGATCGTCTTGCGAAGCTTCTCCAGCGCGGCTCGCCGATCGGCGCTTACACGGGCGAAATACGCGTCGATGTTGTCGGGCTTCACGGCCATGACTGACAGGTATCGTACGCGATCTGGCTGCTCGCGCGGCGGCGTCCCTGCTATACGCGCCACGTGAGCGGCCTCGTCAGACTTCGGTCGATGACCTCGTGGATCATGGCCACGTGGTTGCGGATCGATCGTGTGCTCTACGTGATCTGGGCGGCCGCCTGCACGCTCGCGAACGCGCGGCTGTTCTACGGCTACATGATGCGACAGACCGGCGGCGAGTGGTCTGCTCCGCTGGACGACGTCTTCATCCACTTCGACTACGCGCGCTCGATCGCGCAGGGTCACCCGTTCGAGTGGACCGTGGGCAACGGTTTCTCCAGCGGCAACACGAGCCTCACGTACCCGTTCGTGCTGGCGCCTGGCTGGTTGATGGGGCTGCGCGACACCGATCTGATGATCTGGGCCGCGCTCGTCGCGATGGCCTCCACGTTCGCGCTGCTGCTCGCGGGTCGCGCCCTCTTCGAGCGCACGGATCGCACCTCCATCGCGATGCGCGCGGGCTCGTACGTGCTGCCGCTCTTCGTGCTCGGCATCGGCGCGCTCGACTGGTCGCTGTGGAGCGGCATGGAGGTCGCGTGGTTCCTCGGCCTCTGGGCCGGCGCTGTCTTCGCGTTCCTCGATTTGGAAGTCGCGCGCCCCGAACGGCAATCGCGCGCAGCGTGGCGTCTCGCGCTCTGGGGACTCTTGCTCGTGGCGACACGTCCCGAGTCTGCGACGAGCATGGCTGCTTTCGGCCTCGTCGCCGTCTTCGGCCGCGCGCGCCCGCTCACGCGATGGGTCAAGATCCGCACGCTCTTGCAGATCGGCGCGCCCTCGGGGCTCTTGCTCGTGTTGCAGGCCTTCGTCAACAAACTGTTCACGGGAGAGACGAGCGCCAACGGCGCGATCGTGAAGCTCGCGATCAACAGCCCGTTCCTCACCCAACAAGAGAAGCTCGACGACTACACGTTCAATCTCAAGTACGCGATGCTGCGCAACGTCGAGTACCACTTCAGCGACACCATCCCGATCAAGGATCACCAGCTCGGCTTTGGTCTGTTGATCCCGATCCTCGCGGTCGCCGCGCTCGCGATCCCACACACGCGCCGGTACGCTGTGCTCCTCGTGCTGCACATCGCGGGGTGGCTCGGCACGGTCGCGCTCAACGGTCAGGTGCGCTGGCAGAACGAGCGCTACACGATGCCTGCGGTCGCGTGGCTGCTCATGCTCGCGGCGATCGGCGCGGTCGCGATGTTGCGCAAGACGGGCCGCCCGAGCGTGCCGTTCTCGATCATCGTGGGCGCGTTCGTCACTCAAGCGATCGGCGTCGCGCTGCGACCCCAAGGCGAGATGCCGTCCTTGCGCGTGCCGTGGATCCTGGCGATCTTGGCCGGCGTCGCGTTCGCGCTCGTGCTGCATTTCAGGGCCTCGCGCGCGATCGTGGCCATCCTCGCGGTCGCCTTCGCGTACGTGCATCAAGAGTCGAAGATGCGCGACCAGACATGGTTCTTCGGCCGCGCGTGTCGCAACATCCGCGACCAACACGTCACCGCGGGCCGATGGCTCGCGACGCAGCACCCGCGCCGCATCTTGGTCGGCGATGCAGGCGCGCTCATCTATGCCTCTGATAGTCCAGGCCTCGACATCATCGGTTTAGGCGGTTACGGCGGGCTCCCCTTCGCGCGCGCGGGACTCCACGGTTTGCCGGCCACCATCGAGCTGATCGAGCGCATGTCACCCAAAGAGCGCCCGGACGTACTTGCCATATACCCGACGTGGTGGGGCACGCTCCCTACTTGGTTTGCCAAGGACGTCATCGCGCGCTTTCCAGCGGAGGGAAACGTGATCTGCGGCGGCTACGAAGATGTCATCTACCGGGCTGACTGGCACGTACTCGGGACCGGCGAGGCGCCGCGCGCGGTCGATCGCACGCGCGTTCGTGACGTCGTCGATGTGACCGATCTCGTCAGTGAGAAGGAGCACGAATACACCTTCCCGCAGCCCGCGGGCGGTTGGACCGAGATGAAGATCTTGCCCGATCCGAAGGACGAAACGCTCGATATGTTCGACAGCGGCCGACGCATCTCTTTCGGGCGAAAAGAGACGATGACGCTCCGGCAGCTCGTGCCGCACTTGCCCGCGAGGCTCGTCATCCGCTCGGTGCCAGACGCGACCGCGAAGGTGCATGTGATCATCGACGGCGCGCAGATCGATACTCTGGATTACGTCCCTGGCACTGGCTTCGAGGAGCGCGTCGTCGAGGTGCCCGGCGCGTCCGTCCAAGCCACGAT
>JANYHY010000735.1 GCA_025362165.1 Myxococcales bacterium
GCCGTCGAAGGCCCGGCCACGGGGCTAACGTTCGAAGTGGACGGTAGTCGTCCAAGTCGACTGATGGTCGGGCAGAGCGATCTAGCGGACGTCACGGTCGACGACCGCGCAGTGTCTCGAAGGCACCTCGCGCTGGACGTCGTCGGGCGACGTCTGCGGCTCGCCGACTTGGGTTCGACCAACGGAACGTTCGTAGACGGACTCTCCGTCGTCGAAGCGCATCTGCAAGGTGGAGAGCTCATTCGCATCGGCTCGACGGCGTTGTCGGTCGAGCGTGGCGGCCCCGTAGCGCCCGCGAACTCCCTCCCTCTCGTCACGTCATGGGGCAGAGTCGTCGGCGGCAGTCGCGAAATGCGGAGGCTCTACCCGCTATGCGAAAAGCTCTCAGCGACGAACGTTCCCGTCATCATCGAGGGTGAGACAGGGACGGGAAAGGAGGTCCTCGCCGAATCCATCCACGAGCAAAGCGATCGACGCACAGCTCCGTTCATCGTTTTCGACTGCACGGCTACGCAATCGAATCTCATCGAGTCGGAGCTGTTCGGCCACGAGCGCGGTGCGTTCACCGGTGCCTCGGGGCAAAGGCGCGGCGTGTTCGAACAGGCCGACGGCGGCACGCTCTTGATCGACGAGCTCGGCGACTTGGACCCTGCGCTTCAACCGAAGCTCCTTCGCCTCCTCGAACGCGGAGAGATCCGAAGACTTGGTGGGGAGAGGTGGATTCGAACGAACGTCCGCGTTCTGGCGGCGACCCGCCGAGACCTCGAGCAAGAGGTCGCAGCCGGGCGATTTCGAGACGACCTGTTCCATCGCCTCGCCGTTGCGCGTATCGAGCTGCCTCCGCTTCGACAGCGAAAGGGTGACGTCGGCATCCTCGCGCGCTTCTTCTGCGAGTCACTCGGCGGATCGGACCGCGATCTTCCTGGGGAGCTGCTGGCGCGGTGGGAGAAAGAGTCGTGGCCTGGGAACGTGCGCGAACTGCGCAACGCCGTCGCAAGGCATCTTGCGTTGGGCGAATACGCGGCGCTCGGTGGTGAAGAGGACGTCGAAAGCGCTCCGCAGAGCTCGTCGGCGCCAACCGCGGGCGCTCATGGATCGTTCGCAGAAGGTGCGGTCAAGATGGGCACGTCGCTGGTCGACGCACGGCAGCGGGTCGTCGCCGACTTCGAACGTGCATACCTCACGGCCGCCATGGCAGCTACCGACGGCAACGTGACGAAGGCGGCAAGCCTCGCGCAGATTCCCCGGCGCTACTTCCAAATCCTCCGCGCGAAATATTTTGGTCCGGGAAAGTCGTCGACATAGCCCGCGCGCTCAGAGGCACTCGGGTTTCGGAGTGCGAAACCCCGCGGAGTCGATCGAATACGGCGGATCGCAACGACCGGCACGACCCGCGGGTGTTTTGGCCGGAATCGCCGGGGCCGACGGCGACTTCGTGACCGGTGGTCGCTGAAACGCTCGCGCCGGAGTCGCGACCGGCTTTTCGACTGGCGTCGCCGAAGCAGGGGGAGGGTCACTCGTCGCGGCGGCTTCCGTCGGTCGACCCGACGACGTCGGTGCCTCCCGCGCCGCGACATGCGGCGACTCGGCGACCGGCTCGACAGGTTGGACTGGCGAACGCGTGCGAGAAAGCCACGTTCCGCCAAGGATTGCGAGACCGATGGCCGCGAAGACGCCTGCGACGATGGGGCGCGAAAATGCCTTGTTCCCTTTTCGGCGCTGAGCTTCACGTGCGGAACGTGGCACGACGACGCTCGCGTCCGTCAGACCCGAAGCCCCGGCTTCGACCGGTATCAAAACGCTGGTCTGAGTTCGCAGTTGCGTCGTGTCCTCGTGCATTCCCGTGAGCGTTTCGGAAGTGACGGCGTCGACCTGTTCGGCGATTTGTGCGCGCGCGGCGAGCGCCTCCGATGCGAGCGAGCGCACCCACGCTCCGACGTCGCGAACACTCGCGCCTTCCACGCAGCGAGCGAGCGCGACCTGCATCTCTTGCGCGCTCGCGAAGCGATCGCTCGGATTGCGCGAAAGACCACGGAGGACGATCCCGTCGAGCTCGGGCGGAACGGTGCTGACTATCGAACGGAGCGACGGGACTGGAGCTTCGAGAATCATCATCATCGCGGCCTCGGGCGTGT
>JANYHY010000755.1 GCA_025362165.1 Myxococcales bacterium
TCGTGTACGCGATCGCCATCCAACGGATCTCCGGCGACAGTCGCTCAACGCCAACCCGCTCGGCGATCAGCGCAGCAATCCGCTCACGGTCATTTTCTCGGCTTCCCATGCGCGCCAGCAGATCGCGCAAAGCCCATCAAGTCACGACGTGACAGGGCGAGACGTTACGAGAGCTTCGACATCGTCGTCGAGGTTCACCTACTCCCCGATGGTCGCTGTCGAGTTAGCCGCATCGCCGAGCTCGGCGGCACGGACGCGAAGGGCCTCGTCACGCGCGACATCTTCATCGCAGACGGCGAAGGCCACGTCGCGACAGACGTGGTCCCGCGAGTGGTCAACGAGTTCGCCGCGCGTGGCGTGAGAGTCGACACCAACCTCTTCAAGAAAGCCGGCCGCTGACCCGCGCGTTCCCGTCTCGGGCTCAGTCGCTTTCAGTCGAGGAGTTTGGTGCCATCGTGCTGCGCAGGCTCGCAGATTCGACGCCGAGCGCCAGCATCATCGGCATCTGCTTGAGTCCTGTCTCGGAGTATTCGGCTACTGGGTCCGACTCCAACACGACGCCAGCGCCAGCGTAGACATACGCGCTCGGGTGAGCGATGAGACCGCAGCGAATCGCTACCGCAAAGCTCGCATCGCCAAGTCGATCGATCCACCCGATTGGCGCCGAGTACCAGCCGCGCGCGACTGGCTCGTTTGCGGCAAGCCAAGCAGCGGCCGGTTGGAGCGGGACGCCGCCCATCGCGGGTGTCGGATGGAGCGCTGCGACGATGTCGACGACGTCCGAGGTTGGATGAAGCGTGCCAGCGATTGGCGTGTGCAGGTGCATGATGTTTCGAAACTTGCGCGTCGTAGGCTCGGGTGGATGCGTGACCGTCAAACAAAACGGCTGGAGACGGTCGACGATGTGATGAACCACGAACGCGTGCTCGCGCAGGTCCTTGGCGCTAGCGAGCAGCGTCTCGGACGTGAGGCTCATGCGTGGGCGGTCAGTGCCTTGTGCGCGGATGGTGCCAGCGAGCGCGTCCATCTCGACGGTCGAGCCGCGCTTGTTGAGAAGGATTTCGGGAGTTGCTCCCAAGAACGTGGAGTTGTCTCGTCGAAACGCGAAACGCGTGCACTCCTGAACTTCCCGTCGCAACCGAGCGAGCACGTTGACGTCCTTCAGCGCTCCGACAATGTCCACCTCCGAGCGACGAGCGACGACGAGCTTCTCGAACTCGTGCGCCGCAAGCCGGTCGCGCACTCTACCCAGGAGCTCCAGCCACGCGCCAATCTCGAGCTGCCGCACGTTGCTCGTGCTGATCGGCGGTACCCACATCGTCACGCCACCGCTGAGCGCCACCTGGATCGCGTCGAGTTCTTTGAAAACAAACGCACGCGCGCCTGGACCACGCTCCCGTGGCTTGAGCGCCAGCAAGAGAAACGCGTCATCTTCGCGAACTGCGTATGTCCACCTTGGCAGCACGAAACAGCCGTCGCCGTACTCGGACCACGGCTTGACGCTTGCGCTGCCGACACTGAAGGCAAAACCTCCAAACACGCGCGGCTGCGGCGCGATCTGATCGCCGTGTCCGTACAACTGCATGTTGGCGAAGAGCGTGCGGCGCCACGCTTGGAGCTGCTGAAAGCGGTTTGGGCCAGCGAGATCGATTTGCGCGGCCACTCCCGCCGCAGCAAACGAATAACCGCCGTGGGGTACCCACAGCGTGCCCCTCGACATCAAGACACCGTCAAGAAACGCCTCGGGCAAGCCTTTGGGTGCAGGAAACGCGGCGACCACGATCTGCTCGGACGGCCCGTTGTCGATACAAGCCGCGAGGAAAGCGTACGTGTCACCGTCGATTGCCGACTTCACCAACTCGTCACCGCCACGTCGGCAGTCTAGTGGAAGCCTCGAAGGTTCGCGCAATGAACATCAATCGCCTCGTTTAGAAGAGGGTGAAGCCGTACGCGAACGCGAGGGCAGCAACGAAGTTCGGATTGTCGAGCCACTCAGCTGGCACGGTCGGCTTCGACGGATCAAGACCTGCGGTCGCGCGGAGCACGAGAGACAGAGTGCTCAGCGAGCCGAAACCGATCGAGTTTGCTAGCTGAACCGTGGTGCGCGCGGTGAACGTGTTGGCCTCCACCGCGAAGCTGGAGCGCGCAAGCGCCGTATAGCTATAGGTCGCCCGCAGACTGATTTGATGTCCGACGAAGCCGTCCGGCGCATAGTGAACCGTGATAAGCTTGTAATAGACTTTGGCGTTGAATCGACTCAGGTTGAACGCGACGCTCACCCAGGGTTGACGTGTGTAGCCTGCGTACAGATCACCTTCGAGATAACCGACTCCCAGCTCGAGTTTCCTGCGTGGCGGCGTGTATACTTGAACCTCCGCGGTCGTCACCGGGTACCGCGCGACCCCGACCGTGAGCTTGCCGTTGCCGGCGAGTTGGAATGGATCGCTGACGTACTCGTTGGCGGTGTTCAAGCGAGTGACGACGTACGCGTCGTTGGTCATCGTGGCCGACACCGCGATCACGCCGCGATCATAGACCGGAGTCTCGTCGATCTTGCGTGTGCGATTGAACGAACCGCTGACGGCGACTTGACGAACCAAGTCGCTGTCCAAAAATGGCGTATAGCCCGCTGCGAACGAGGCAGAGCGAATGCCCGTGAGCGGAAAGAATCCGAGTTGGCCGTCGAACGTCGAACCGATCTCCAAATAGGTCGCCCTGGCGAAGAAGTCCTGGCTGTTCCATCCCACTTGGCCTTGACCCATGAAGCCTTTGCCGGCAGCGGAGGTCTCGCTTCCCGCGGTGAAGCCAGAGAAGACGAGGTGTTGGTCGAAGAACGTGTAAGCGCCGTCGACTCCGGTGGCTCCGTAGTCGGGTACGAGAGCGCCTTTCCGTAAGAGCAAAATGCTTCCGAGCCGACGGCCCTGTTGGAAGCTCTTGTTGAGGCGCAACACCGTGATGTTGTCGGCCATGGAGATTTCTGATTTGGGCGACGAGACGCCGACGTTGAGCGCAGCGACGTCCACGTCTCCTCGATAGACAACACGGCTCCCGTAGAGCACAGGCGCGAAGCGCGTGACGCCATTGACGTCCGTGCTGAGACCGATACGCCGCGAGTAGAAGAGCTGCGCTCCCTCCGAGCACGCATCGTCGCTGAGGCATGGCACTGTGCCCATGGTGAAGCGATCGCGGTCGTCAGCGAAGAACGGACGGTTCTCTCGGAAGAGGATCTCGAAGCGGTCGAAATTGGTGACCGCAGTGTCGGGAGTCACCGACGTGAAGTCGGGGTTGACCGAAGCGTCGATTTGGAAAGTTCGTATTGGCCGATATCGAAGTTGCAAACCCGCATAGGCTCTAAAGTGATTATCGCCCGTCTTGGCAAAATCGTAGAGTCGCGATCCGAAGCCCGAGCGGGTGGGATCTTGGTCGTATGCCATCGCAGCGTAGGGCTGTAAGAAGAGCGTTTGGCGCGCGCGAATGGGTGGGCTCAGCGGGAGGTGACCGAAGAAGTTGGTGTCCACGAGAAAAGTAGCAGGTGGGTGGAGCGACCAGAACGAGAGCTCCCCAGAGATCGGCTCGCGCCGCCGCGCATTGATCCCGATCGTGAACGCAGCGTCGTGCGAGGAGACCGCCGCGGTGGACCACGGGATCCGGAACTCTGCCGTCCACTCGTCTGGAGTCGAGTGCGTCGCTACATCCCAAATCCCGCGCCAATCGAAATTCGGCACATTGCCGCCCTGGGTGAGTTCCGCGTCCGCGCGCGCCCCCGTGCGAGACACTACGAAAGAGTATGCGTTCGTGTGATCGTGCGCTCCGTCGATGTAGAAGCCGACTGCCTCGGAGGTCGCGAGCACGTCGAGCTGATCGGCTGGAAAGGCGTCGTCCCGATCGCGCTTTGACGAATAGCGACACGTAAACGCGACGTAGAGCGCGTCTTCGTCATACGCGATCTGCATCGTCGTCGGCTCCGCAGTGGGCTTACCGTAGGGCTTCGAATGCACGGACTGAAAGCGCGAGTCCTTTGGCACCGTTCGCCAGAGCGGCTCATCGAGCACACCATCGATCTTCGGCGGCGCGCTCGTTCGAACTGGCGGGTATTGTTTGCTCCCATGTGGCACGTTCCACGGCTCGTCAGCGTTGTCGGCCGTAGGCGCTTGCAAGTCGATCTCGGCGTCCGACTTGAGCTGGGGGGGCGGTGTGGGCGCACTATTCGTCTTTCGTTCAGTCGCCAATACGTCGATGTGCGCGACCACGGTTACGTTGGCTGTCACCTTCGCAACCACCTCGATCGGCGCGGAGCCTGCTGAGTTCGCGCGGACTTTGTGGTCGCCCACTGTGACTCGCCGCGTGTCCGAAAGGGGTGACGTGCCAACGGCCGCATCATC
>JANYHY010000759.1 GCA_025362165.1 Myxococcales bacterium
GACGCGCGATGATCTCCCGAATACCTATTTCACTGGTTCGGTGATCTACAAGTTCAACGCGTCTTCCAACCTCAAGGTCTTCGCGGGGCAACAGCGCGGCGGACTCAAGTGCATCAGCGGCGTTTGCCGAATTTTCCCTGCTTTCGAGGGCGCCCGCCTCGAGCTTACTGTTAGGTTTTGAGGGACCATGAACGTCATGCGACTAATTCCTATTGGGTTGTTCTTCCTAGGAATGGGATGTGGCTTCGTCTCGGGCACCAACGAGCCCTGGCCCCTCGACAGCGGCATCACGACTGGAGAGGCGAGCGCGCCCGAGACCAACCCAGTCGGCGAGGTGTGTCCGACTACCAACCTTGGACACAAGCCTCACACCCGCATGCCAAACCTGAAGTTCCAAGGCTTCAAAGCCAACGGCACCAACGTGGTCGCGACCCAGGGGGACCTCACCACGATAAGCTTGTGTGACTGGTACAACCCCACTGGCAAGAACGGGAACTACAAGTTGATGCACCTTACGGGGGCGGCTCGGTGGTGCGGTCCTTGTAGCGTCGAGACGTCTGGGATCTCCGGATGGGACGGCACTCGCACCGGCCCCGGGATCGCGGCCAACCTCGCGCCGCAGGGTGTCGTGTTCGTCCAAGGGTTGTTTCAGGCGGAGAACCACAACGCGCCGGCGACGCCCGACGATCTACGAATCTGGATGAACGGTCACCAGTCCAACTTCGCGTCGTTCATCGACCCAGGCCCCATCACGCTGCACGAATTCACGGACGGCAACGTGCTGCCATGGAACGCCGAGATCGATCTACGGTCGATGGAGATCCTCGCGCTCAGCATCGGCGCGGACTCTTCACTACAGGACACGCTGACGAAGTTGGTCGCCACGGTGAACGGCACGCCGCCGCTTGGCAATTGACGCGGAACTGACGCGAACTGACGTCTCTACATCTTCAATCGAATACCGACCGTCCCGATCATCGGGATGCCGTTGCCTATGCCAGGATCGGTGCTGACGGTCAGGCCGTCCGAGCTCACCTTACCCGTGCCCATGGGACTCCAACCGCCATAAGGCGCAGGCGGGTTCTGCGTTGAGTTGTTCACGCCGTTGAGGAAGAACTCCACGGGCGCGTTGGCGGCCCATTTTTGCGTGTTCGGGACCTTCAAGGTCGCCGACGGCGTGATGAGCGCGTTCACCGGAGCGAGGCCCCAGAGCACTTCGAGCTTGAGAGTGGTGTTGTCGAAGAACGGCGGCGCGTTCTTGAGATCCACTTGGGCGACGCGGAACTTGTGCCAGTTCGGATCCGAAGACTCCGACATGTCGAACTTCACGCCGGCGGCCGCGGGCGCGGTGAACGTGACGCCGCTGGACACGAGGTCTCCGCCGTTCGCGGGGAAATCCACGCCCGCCATGGGCAGCGACGTGAGGACCACAGAGGGCAGCGAGACCGCGGTGATGTTCGCGGGGATGGTCGAGGCGAAACTCACGTAGCTCGGACCGCCAAGATATTTGAACGCGCCTTTGATGAACCAGAGACACACGTCGGCGTGCACCTTGCCCATCGCGTTCGCTGCCAGCGGGCTCGTGCAGATGTTCGTGCCGCAGATGTAAATGCTCTCGGTGGTGACTGGCTTGCTCGCGAGATCGAAGAGCGTGGCGTCCACCGACACCAAGCAGAATGCGTTCGTCGGCTGCGAGGTTGGATCACACGCCTTCGCCTCCACGCAGCTCGGCACGTACTGGTCTGTCTGGATGACGTCCTTCTGTGTCTTGACGTCATCTGCACCGCCGCCGTCCACGGGGGGATTGCTCGGCGAGGTGGAGCACGCGGCGATCACACCGCCAAACAAGAGTACAGAAGAGAAAGCGATTCGCATGTGTGATGATCCTAGCTTATTTCTGCGGCGCGGCCGCTGAGTCGATGACCTTCTTCACGTCCTCTGCGACGTGCTCTTCGTCGCCCGCGTTGTAGCCCTCTCGCGTGACGACGACGCGACCGTTCTTGTCGATGATGACCGAGAGAGGCGCGCTCTTGCGCGGGTTGTAGATGCTCGCGATGCGGGAGTCTTCGTCCAGCAGCACGGGGAAGTTCATTTGATTGCGCTTGGCGAAGCTCGGAACGTCGGCGATCGACTCGGGCCCGTCCATCGACACGGCGATGACGACGAAGTCCTTGGACTTGTATTGATCGTAGAGCTTCTGCAGGTGCGGCATCTCCGCGAGACACGGCTGGCACCAGGTCGCCCAGAAATCGATGAGGATGATCTTCTTGCCGAGCATGTCGCTCAGACGGAACGTGTTGCCGTCGACGTCGCGTGTGGTGAAGTCAGTCGCCAGTGCGCCGCCCTTGGCTTCACCCGTGTTGTCGCCGCCGATGTTCGAGTCCTTGCTGTCTCCGCACGCGAGGAGCATCCCTAGACAGAGCGCGCCGAACCTGATCGTCATGGTCTGGCAAGACTAGACGCACCAGGGTTGTGGTCAAGCTGGCAAGCGCGACGCGCTGCACCAGTCCACGGCGATTTTGCGTCTCCGTGCTACGACAATCTAGCGCCGCTCTCGCGGTGATTGGTGTAGCTTTGGCGGCCAGTTTGCGGTCGTCGTATCGAGGGAGCCTATCGATGAAAGCTTTGTTTCGGTCTTTGTCCACCTTCGTTGGCCTGGCTTCTGTCTTGGCGGGCACTGTCGCAGCGTGCTCCGGCACTCCGGTGACCGCGGCAGGAGTGGAGCCCACGTGCGACGAGAAGAAGTGCCTCCCGAACAACAAGTGCATCACCGGCTTCGACACGGCGGCAGATCAAGCGGCGAACGATCCGAAGAAGGCGACGCTCAAGTGCCGCCTGATGTGTGATCCGCCCGATCTGACGAAGGCGTCCGCCCAGGATCTCTGCCCGTCGAACTATCACTGCAACGCAGGCGGCACGGTCAAGTCGGACGGGTCTACAGCGAGCTACTGCGTGCCGGATCGCACTGCCTACAACAAGCCGGCCACCGGTAAGGGACAGTGGGGCGCGTCATGCAATCCGCAGCAAGGCTTCGAGACGAACCCCGCGTGCGACACGGACCAGAACTTCTGGTGCTACGCAAACTCGCCGGATGATGGCGACGCGTTCTGCACCCAGATCCAGTGCACCGACGATCTCGACTGCAAGGGCGGTTACTTCTGCGCGACCATCAACCAGAGCCCGAGCGCAACCACCGCCAAACGAAGCTTTGGCGCCGCGCAGACTACGACCGCGTGCTTGCCGCGCGCGTGGAATCTCGCGCCGAACACGCGCTGCGGTGGCTGCAAGACGGACATCGATTGCCCGCTCAATCTAGGGCGCCCGCAGCACTGTGTCGGTGCTGACGCGAACGGCGGCCCGGAGAAGGTGTGCGCGGTCGAGTGCATCAACGACAAGAACTGCACGCTCGACGCCAAATGCGCAGCGCCGGCGGAAGGGCCGAACCTCGTGTCGACCAACGCGACAGGCGTCTGTCTACCGCGCGCGTCGTCGTGCAAGGGCGACGGCGGTCTCTGCTCACCGTGCAGCAGCGACAAGGACTGCACGAACGGCTTCTGCATCAACGCGGACTACTCGACCGAGCGCTTCTGCACGTTCAAGTCGACCACGCCGTGCACGAGCACCCAAGGCTCGGCGACGTGCCCGGTGAAGCCCAACGGCGGCCAGGTGTCGTGCTTGACCAAGCAGGATCCGCTCAAGGACCAGTGCATCGGCATCTCCACCATCGGGGGCGCTGGAGTCCTCGGCTGCTGGACGCCAAACCGGAAGTAATCGCGACGCCAGACGCTACTCCATCGCGCGCTTGTCTTCGCGCGCGACGACGAGGTCCTTCCACATCGCCCGATCGTCGCTCGCGGCGAGCGCTAGCCACAAGGACGCGGCAGTCGTCGCGAGCGCGCACATCGGCACGTCGAGTGAGCCGCGACCGAGCAGGCCGAGCGAGAGCGTGCACGTGATGACCGCGACCTGACCGCGCACGAGCAACGTCGCGAGCGCGAGCGTCATGGACGACACGGTGAGGAACGCAGGCAGAGAGTCCACGCCGAAGGCTTGCGGCGAGGGTTGATCCTTGAGCGCCGTATGGAGGACCGCTTGCCATGTCGGCGCATCGACGGACGCGCCCTTCGCGGCGCCCCACACGAGACCGAACGCGCAGAGCAACGCCACCACTGTTGCGACCTGACCGACTCCGCGCCCGCGCGCGCTCATCCACGCGGCGCAGATCATCTGCGACAAACCGACGAGCGCGATCACGATCGTGGCGAAAACAC
>JANYHY010000760.1 GCA_025362165.1 Myxococcales bacterium
GCCTGCGGAGACGACAGCAGCGTCCCATCTGGAGCCGTCAACTGAAGGCCGTACACCCAAGTGGTCGCGCTGTCCGAGTAGCTCGATACCTCCACATAGACATGATGACCGCCCTGACTGCCGCTCACGATCGTCAGCCGATCGCCATCTGCTAAGGGGAGGAACGCTCCGGCCGTGGGCTTGCCCAGGCGCGCGATCGGCTTTCCGTCTGCAGGCGCTGCCTGTGAGGTGCATGCACTCGACTGAGTGGGGAGCGGATCGGACTTCGCCACGCAGCCCAACAAGAAGACCGGCAGACCGACAGCCGCGAGACGCATCAGCGATGACCCACGAACGGCCCGAGGGCTGAGGCGATCTGATCGATCCGGGCGTAGCGACGCTGCGGATCGTGCTGAAGACAACAATCCACGCACTCCTCGATCTCCGAAGGGACGCCAGATCGCAGCGACGAGACAGGACGTGGCGTGGTTGTCGTCGTCGCGTGCATCAACGCGAGGATGTTTGTCCCGACAAATGGCAGCTGGCTCGTCAAAAGCTCGTACAGCACGACGCCCACGGACCAAATGTCTGCGCGTGCGTCGACGTTCTTGGCCGCCATGAGCTGCTCGGGCGCCATGTACGAGGGCGTGCCGAGCAACGCTTGCGTCGCCGTGAGGCTGGACTCGCTGTCGAGGTTGGTGCGCGTGATCTTGGAGACACCAAAGTCGATCACCTTTACGAGCGGCGCGCCATCTGCGCGCGTGGTCACGAGGAGGTTCTCTGGCTTGATGTCGCGGTGGACGACGCCGAGCGCGTGAGCCTCTTGGAGGCCGGCGCACACCTGTGACACGTAGAGCGCCGCATCGCCGATGGACACAGCCCCGCGCTTGATGATGGCGGCGAGCTCTTCGCCCGCCAAGTACTCCATCACGAGGTAGGGCGCGCCAGAGGGCAACTTGCCTGCGCCGAACACGCGCGCGACATGCTCGCTCGTGAGCCTGCTGCACGTCTCTGCCTCGCGCAAGAAGCGTACGACTCCAGAACCCGACGTGTGGACCATCACCTTGATGGCGACGAGGTATCCACCCTTCGTGTGCCGCGCAGCGTAGACGGTGCCCATTCCGCCGCGACCGAGCACGCCCTCTACGCGGTACAAATCCGCCACGATCTGGCCGGAAGACAGGGGTTCGGGGCTCTTGATTGACTCGTCACCGATCGAGTCGTCGCTCGTCTCCATCGCGTCGAACGACGCGTCGCTCACGGCGATGCGGCAAGCGTCGCAGGTGGTGATGTGGCTCATGGCGCTCGCGGTCTCGTCTTTTGGGAGCGTGCCCTTCGCGAACGCCGCGATCGTTTGGGCATCGAGGTGCGCCATGGATGCGCCATCCTACGCGAGGGAGAGCACGCACGCCGCAACGCGTTGTCGTCGTGCGAGCAACGACGATCGAAGAGGCCACGCTGAGGTACACTTCGCGAACGGTCCGAGCTCGAGTCGCCGCGCTCGAGCGTGCCGGACCCGTCCTGTGTGGAGGAACCGTGTCGCACAACTTGATCCAGCTTCGGCGCCATCGCGCGGACTTCTCCTTCACCGACAACGCGCTCTCGCGCCTGAGCGCCGTCATGCACGACAAGCGCGAAATCACGACAGGCGACATCGCGGCGATCGCGCGAGCCACTGGACAGCCCGAGGCGATCGTCTACGGCGTCGCGACCTATTACGGAGATCTCGGACTGCAAAAGCGCGGCAAGACACGCGTGAAGGTGTGTCGCGGCACAGCGTGCTTCGCCGCACATGGCGAGGAGCACGTCCGCTGGATGGAGCGCGCGTTGGGCCTAAAAGACGGGCAAACGAGCGCAGACGGGAGCGTCTCACTCGAAGGTGTGTATTGCCTGGGTGCGTGCAACGCGGGCCCAGCGGTGGAGGTCGAAGGCCGCGTCTATGGCGAGCTCACGGAGGCTCGCGCGCACGCGTTGGCCAAGGATCTCGCGCACGGCGGAGGAATGCCTCTCGCGGACGAAGCGCACGTTCCGTGCTTCGAGGCGCACGGTCCAGCGATCGTGTTCGAGCGACTCTCGCAAGCCGTCGACGCATGCAAGCTCGAGGTCGCAAAGGCGCATCACGTGTTCGAGGGGTTTCACAAAGCGCTCTCCAAGACCCCCGACGAAGTGCTCGCAGAAGTCGAGAAGTCGCAGCTTCGCGGCCGCGGCGGCGCCGGCTTTCCGACAGCGACCAAATGGCGCTTCGCCGCGCAGAGCGCGAAGAGATCGGGTGACGCCTACGTGGTCTGCAACGCCGACGAAGGCGATCCCGGCTCGTACATCGACAAGTGGCTGATGGAGCGCGATCCCTTCGCCGTGCTCGAAGGGATCATGATCGCCGGCTACGCGATCGGCGCTTCTCGCGGCTTCGTCTACGTGCGGAGCGAGTACCCACGCAGCGCGCCGACCTTGAAGCGCGCAGTAGAGGAGCTTCGCGCGGCCAAGCTGCTCGGAGTCGACATTGGCGGCACGTCGTTCTCGTTCGACATCGAAGTCGTGAGCGGCGCCGGCTCCTACGTGTGCGGCGAGGAGACCGCGCTCTTGCGCTCGCTCGAGGGTCTACGCGGCATGGTCACCGCGCGGCCGCCGTTCCCGGCTGAAAAAGGCCTCTTCGAGAAGCCCACGGTCGTCAACAACGTCGAGACGCTCGCGAACCTCGGCTGGATCATTCGTCACGGCGGAGACGTCTATGCGAGCCACGGCTTCAGCAAGAGTCGCGGCACCAAGGCGCTGTCGCTCAACGAGCGCTTCAACAAGCCTGGCATGTTCGAGGTGCCATTCGGCATCTCCATGCGCGACATCCTCGAGAAGCTCGGTGGTGGCATGAAGACCGGACGCCCTATCAAGGCGATGCAGATCGGCGGTCCGCTCGGAGGCGTGCTCCCGGACTCCTTGTTCGACACTCCGCTCGGCTTCGAGGAGCTGGACCAGAGGGGCGCCCTGCTCGGTCATGGAGGCATCGTCGCGTGGGACGACTCGGTCGACGTGCGCGACATCGCGATCCACCTCTTCGAGTTCTGCGACGCGGAGTCTTGCGGCAAGTGCTTCCCATGTCGCATCGGAGGTCGCCGCGGCCTCGAGCTCGCCAAGCGTCTGAAGGCTTCTTCGAATCAGGCTGAAATCAAGGAGATCGTAGATCTCATGCTGGAGCTCTGCGAGACCATGAAGCTCGGATCTCTGTGCGCGCACGGAGGAGCGATCCCGATCCCGATCGCTTCCTTGCTCACGCATTGGTCCGCCGAGATGACGCGAGGTGCAACATGAGCGAGCGCAAGTTGGTCACACTCACCATCGACGGTCGTGAGGTCAAGGCGAGTGATCGCGCGACCATCCTCGATGTCGCGCGCCGCGAAGGCATCTTCGTCCCCACGCTCTGCTTCGATCCCAAGCTCGCTCCTTTCGGCGCGTGTCGCGTGTGCATGGTCGGCGTCAAGGGTGCGCGAGGTCCGCTCGCCGCCTGCACGACCCCGGTGCGCGACGGCATGATCGTCGACACCAAGGACGAGACGGCCATTCGGATCGGCAAGGGAGTCGTCGAGCTCGTACTCAGTGACTACCCCGAGGCGGCGCTCACGCGCGAAGGAGAGCGCAACGAGCTGCGAGACGTCGCCGCGCATTTCGGGCTGAAAACCAGCAGATTCGTCGGTGAGCGCCACGCGTACGCGAAGGACGATCGGCACCCATACATCAAGGTCGACATGAACGAGTGCATCGTGTGCGGCCGCTGCGTGCGCGCGTGCGACGAAGTGCAGGGAGCGTTCGCGCTGTCGTATTCGGGTCGAGGCTGGGCCACCAAGATCATCGCGGGAATGGACTCGTCCTTCAAAGACTCGAGCTGCGTCTCCTGCGGCGCGTGCGTGACCACCTGCCCGACCGGCGCGCTCGACGAGGCCGCGTTCCGCGCCAAGGAGACCGTCGACAAGAAGGTCACCACCACGTGCGCTTACTGCGGCGTGGGGTGCTCGCTGCAAGTGAACGTGCGCGGCGACAAAGTGATCTCGATCGATCCCGCGCCCGAGGGTCCTAGCAACCTCGGTCACACTTGCGTGAAGGGCCGCTTCGCGCACGAGTATGGGCGCGCGGCGGACCGACTCCTCTCGCCCATGATGCGCCGCACGGATGGCTCGTGGAAGGAAGCCTCGTGGGACGAAGCGCTCTCGTTCGTCGCCACGCGCATGAACGAAATCAAGCAAAAACACGGGCCGGACGCGATCGCTGCGATCAGCTCGAGCCGCTGCACCAACGAAGAGAACTACACGTTGATGAAGCTGTTCCGCGCGGCGGTTGGCACCAACAACATCGACAACTGCTCACGCGTTTGTCACTCGCCCACGTCGCTTGGGTTGATCCGCTCGTTCGGAGAGTCAGGCGGCACCAACTCATTCGAGGACATCGATCTCACCGCGTGCATGTTGCTCACCGGCGCAAACCCCACGGAGGGTCACCCGGTCGTCGGAGCGCGCATGAAGGAGGCGGTGCTGCGCGGCGCGAAGCTGATCGTGATCGATCCGCGTCGCATCGAGCTCGCGAAATACGCGGACGTGGTCCTCCAGCTTCACCCAGGGTCGAACGTCGCCGTCTACAACGGCCTCGCGCACGTCATCGTTCGCGACAAGCTCCTGGACGAGGCGTTCCTCGAAGCCCGCGCAGATCTCGTCGGGCCGTACCTCGAGCACATCGCCAAGTATGATCCCAAGCGCGTCGAGCAGATCAGCGGCGTACCTGCAAAAGACCTCGAGCGCGCGGCGCACCTCTACGCAAAGACCTCTCCCGCAGGCATTTTCTACGGGCTTGGTGTGACCGAGCAGTCGCAGGGCGTCGCGGGAGTTCGCACGCTCGCGAACCTCGCCATCATCACCGGCAACCTCGGCAAGCGCGGAGCGGGGAGCAACCCGCTGCGTGGACAGAACAACGTGCAGGGATCGAGCGACGTCGGCGCGCTGCCCACGTACCTCACGATGTACCGCCCGATGAGCGACACTGCCACGCGCGAGCTGTTCGAAAAGCGTTGGGGTGTCACCATCAAGCAAGAGCGCGGGATGATGATCCCGGAGATGTTCGACAACGCCATCAACGGCAAGCTCCGCGCGATGTACGTCTTCGGTGAGGACATCGCGCAGACCGATCCGAACGTTCACCACGTGGAGAAGGCGTTGCGCGCGTTGGAGCTCCTCGTCGTGCACGACATCTTCGAGAACCTGACGGGCAGCTTCGCGCACGTGCTCTTGCCCGGCTCCACGTTCCTCGAGAAGACTGGCACGTTCACCAACGCTGAGCGTCGCGTGCAAATGGTCCGCGAGGCGGTGCCTGCGCCGGGACAAGCGCGCAGAGACATCGACATCTTGTTCGAGCTGAGCAAGCGCCTCGGTTACGAAATGCCGCACAAAGATGCCTCGGACGTGATGGACGAGATCGCCGCGCTCACGCCGCAGATGGCGGGCATCTCGCACGAGCGGCTCGGCACGCAGGGTCTGCAGTGGCCGGTACCTGACAAGTCACACAACGGAACGCCGGTGCTCTACTTGGATGGCAAGTTCTTCACGCCGAACGGTCGAGCGAACTTGTTTCCCGTGGACTGGGAGCCGCCGGGTGAGAGCAAGAGCGATCGCTTCCCGTTCATCCTCATCACGGGCCGGCAGCTCGCACACTACAACTCGGGGACGCAGACGCGACGCACGGGCAACTTCGAGCTGCAGCCAGCAGACCTGCTGGAGATCCATCCTGACGACGCCGCAGACCTCGGTGTCCACATGCACGACATGGTGGAAGTTCAGAGCGAGCGCGGCGCCGTGCAGACGTGGGCGTGCCTCACTACACGCGTCGCGCGCGGCAACGTCTTCCTCTCGTTTCACTTTCCAGAGGTGAAGACGAACTTGCTGACGAGCGGCAACTCGGATCCTGGAACGCGTTGTCCCGAGTACAAGGTCACCGCAGTGTCCGTGCGTAAGCTCGCGGGAGAGCACAAGGAGCCGCCGATCGCGGCGAAGGGTTTCCGCCAAGAGGCGTTCGACGGCGAATAGAAATGGGGCTTGTTTCCAAGGCGATCGTCACTCGCTTCAAGAACGGCACGAGCGAGTCGGTCGGCGACGAGCTCGCGATCGAAGAGCCTCTCGAGGTAAGAATCGCGGGCGACACGTTCGCCGTGACGATGCGAACGCCAGGCAATGATCGTGAGCTCGTGCTCGGCTTGCTCTTCTCCGAAGGAGTGATCTCGAGCGTGGACGAGGTGAGCGGCGTCGCGCACTGCGGTCGGACTGGCGACGAGGGGCGAGAGAACACGATCGAAGTGACTCCGGCCCCAGGCGTGAAGATCGTCATCGGCGAGGAGCGCAAGCGCGGGACGATCACGACGTCGGCGTGTGGCGTGTGCGGTCGTCAGTCGATCGACGATCTCCTCGCTCGGGCGAAGGTCGTACCGATCGCGACGACGTTCACTGCAGAGGAGATCACTCGCGGCGTTCGAGCGCTGTCGTCCCAGCAGCCGCTGTTTCGTCGCACTGGAGGTTGTCACGGCGCTCTGTTGATTGACCGCGCGGGTGTCGTCGTCCAGAGCTTCGAGGACGTCGGTCGTCACAATGCGGTGGACAAGGTGATCGGCGCGATGCTCCTCTTGCGCAGCCTGCCGCTCTCCGATCGCATGCTGGTGGTGAGCGGACGCTCGAGCTTCGAGATCGTGCAGAAAGCAGCCCTCGCCGGCGTCCCGTTGGTGGCGAGCGTCTCGGCGCCAAGCTCACTCGCGGTGGACCTCGCCGAGCGAACGGGCGTGACGCTCGCGGGCTTCGTGCGCGATGGCACCTTCAACGTCTATGCGCACGCGGAGCGCGTCGTCGGTTAGACTGAATCGATGCTCGACGTTGGCTCCATCGCCCCCGACATCGACGCGCTCGCCACCGACGGACGCCGCTTCCGACTCTCGGAGAACGCTGGGCGTGCGTGCACGGTCATCTTCTTCTTCCCTGCCGCGTTCACGCCTGGGTGCACGCGCGAGACCGCGCGCTTCGTCGACTCGTACAACGAGCTCTCGCTGATCGGCGCCGCGGTGCTCGGCATCAGCACGGACAAACACGAGACGCAGTGCAAATTCGCGGAGTCACTCCGCACGCCCTTTCCGATGATCGGGGACTCGGACCAGGCGATCACGCGCGCATACGACGTGCGCTGGCCCATCATCGGCCGCGCTCAGCGCGTCACCTACGTGCTCGATCCGTCGCGCCGCGTGCTCGCATCTCTTCGTTACGAGCTCGAGATCAACAAGATCCGCGACGAGGTGCTGCTCTTGGTGGACGAGCTCCACCGCTCCAATCGCCCCTGATCATTGCCCTCTGATCACTGCGCAGGCGGCTTCGGTGTCTGCAGGATCGTCTGCGGCATGCGCATCGTCGCGTCGCACAGGTTCGGGCTCGGCTGCGACTCTCCAGGGCTCCCCGCGCAGAGCGTCGTGCCCGCGCGGATCAGCTTGTTCTGGTCGGAGCTCGTGTCCACCACGTCGACTTGGACCTCGATCGCGATGTTCGCGACGTCGAAGGTGCGAAGACCCAGGTCGAAGCCGATCATCGCGGGGACGTCCGACGGGCCGGGGATGGCCCACCTGATGAGCGGATCGTACCCGGTCGAGCGGTTCTGCAAGTTGAACGCGTGATTGAAGTACGAGTTCAGGTTCGCGTCGGTCGGCGGGATCACCTTCGCCAAGTTGAACACGGTCGCGAGATCGATCGCGATCTCGCGGGTGTCGTCCGCCGTGATCGTGCCTTGCAAGCGCTGCTTGGCGTGGAGCGGAATGAACTTGTCCCAGCCGCTGAAATCGGGTGTCGTTTGCTCGTCGCTCACGATCTGGATGCCGGGCTTGTAGTGGATGAACTCGTTCCAAGGGTCGACGAGGATCTCCACGTTGTTGGTGTGGTCGTCGAGGTTGGTGAGCGTGTAACGAATCTCCGTGCGGATGTCGTTGACGCCGACGAACGGTGCGCGCGGCCACAGCGGGTCTTGCTTGGAGAGAGCGTCGCGCTCGACCTGAGTGGGCGCGCGGACTGGCATCTTCACAGGGATCTGGACTTGGTAAATCGTGGTCTGACCATCGCTGAAGTAGGGCGGGGTCTGGTCGTTCATGCCAAGGACGGAGGGCGAGGTCACCTGGTTGCCGTCCGTCGCCGCGCACGCGCTCCCCACGAGAGCCGCGAGACC
>JANYHY010000764.1 GCA_025362165.1 Myxococcales bacterium
GAGATTGGTCTCGCGCAGCTCGCCGAGCAGGTCGACACGCTCATCACCATCCCAAACCAAAAGCTGCTGCTCCTCGGTGACGACGATCTAACGTTCATCGACGCCTGCCGCAAAGCGGATGAAGTCCTCTATCAAGCAGTCAAAGGCATCGCCGATCTCATCACCCAAAACGGCATCGTCAATGTCGATTTCGCCGATGTGAAGACGATCATGAGCAGCATGGGCCGCGCGCTCATGGGCACCGGCATCGCGAAGGGTCAGTCCCGCGCGCGCATGGCCGCGGAGATGGCCATCACGTCACCGCTGCTGGACGACATCTCGGACGAAGGCGCCACGGGCGTGCTCATCAACATCGTCGGTGGCTCGGATCTCAAGATGAAGGAGATCCAAGAGGCCGCGAGCTTGGTGCAAGAGCAAGCGCACGAGGACGCGAACATCATCTTCGGCGCGAGCATCGACGAGACGCTCGGCGAGAACGTGAAGGTCACCGTCATCGCGACCGGCTTCGACGCGGCCGAGCGCGCGGAGGCACAAGAGCACGCGGTTCGCCAATCGCTCGTCCCGCAGACTGTTCCGTCGCAGCAACAGCTTCGCGCCTTCGCGCCCCCGTCGTCTTCGCGAATGCCGTCGGCTCCTGCACAGCACGAAGCCGCACCCGCGATGTCGACTCGTCGCGCCGCCCACGCGCAAGAGGCCCGCGCGAGCCAGCCGCGCCTCCCGATTCGCGAGCGCGCGCAGAGCTTCCCGACGCTCGATCAAGACTGGGACGTCCCCGCGTTCTCTCGCAAACAGAACGGCTGATTTGCCGATCGAATGGGTCGCTCCTTGCGTTCCGTGTCGCTGATGACAGCATGACCGCGATGAGTGCTTACGCGACGTGCTTTGGATGCGACTGCTACGTCAAGCGACACGACCTGCGATGTCCCTTCTGTGGAATCGCGCTGCAGTCACACACGAGTCGAGCGCGCTGGGTCGCACTATCCGTCGTCTCGCTCGCGGGCGCGGCGTGCGCAGACACGCCCACCCGAGACACCGACGCCAGCTCCGTTGATGCGACCTTCCAAGCCGAGAGCGGGCTCGACGCGAGAATCTCGAGTCGTCCAGAGTGCGCGCAAGGGTTCTTCGCATGCGGCGATGGCGGCTTGCTCTGTGATCGCTCGTCTGAATTCTGCGTGGACCAGTACGCTTACGGTGGGCCGTGGTGCCACACCTACAGCGAAGGATCTTGGGCGTCGGGTTTCGATGCCGGGTGCACGCGGTGTCCGTCCTGCGGCGATGCGCACGACGGGTCCGTGCCCGAGTGCATCGCATCGTCGTGGAACACGTGCGCGAACCCGCATTCATCCGCGGCGACCTCCTGCACGCAGGACGACGCCGGCTCGGTCATCGTCAAGACCATGTCTTGTGGGCCTTGTTACGGTGCCCCACCCGCACGGTTCTCCTAAACGTGCGCGCCGGTGGTTGATGAAGACCGCGCCACACCCGTCATCACGACACCCGCAACCCGGGTTGAGGTTGGAAACAGCTACACGCAAGCGTCTTGCCAGCGCAGCCTTTGAGGTCTCCATATTGGGCACCGACTCCGGGCGCGGCGATCAACGCGCACCCCGCGCCGCCAATATCACCGACACATACGGCGACGCCGCGCTGACGGGCCCCGCCATCGCTCAGCTTAGGATTGCATCAGAAGTCATAAGCCGTCATTGATTGCCTCTCAATCCAATAGCCATGGCTCGCGCCCTGCGACGACCGCGTGTGCTCGCTCGAGTTCTTCTACGGGCCAGTCCTCTTCGATAATCTCGAATCGCGCAAAATCGAACGGAACACCAGGCGACTCCGCGACGCGCACCAGCCGTTCGCGTTTACCTACTTTGAGCAATTGCAATGCGCGATGGTGACATATGGGGTTGTTGCCACGTTTGCCAAATAGCGAGTGTGCAGTCCACGAGCATCCACCGAGACAGTCGTCTGCATAATAGCAAGTCGCGCAATGGCCCCAGAGCTCCGGCATTCTGTCATTGCGCGTGAATCGTAGTGGCTCTGAGCGCTCCCAAATGTCGCGCAGACTGGCGTCTCGGATATTGCCTCCGACATACTCCTGCGCGAGCGACGGACAGCCTTTGATCGCGCCGTTCGACTCGATTCCCAGCGTGCTTCGTCCCGCACCGCAAGAGCCCTTGCGACCGCCTGGGAGATCTCCGCGCAGCAGCTTCTCGAATGGCCCGTAATACCCGAGATTGTTCCCAGGCCAAATGCGCAGATCGCACGCGTCGCCGCGGCGCTTGAGCGCTGCGATTGAAGGCATGACCTCGATGAGATGATAGGGCTCCAATAGCGTCTTTGGATCGTCTGCCGCGCGCCCCGACGCGACGGTAATCTGTATTTGCCACGAGTGTGCGCCAGCGCGCTGAATAACCTCGAAGACGTCTGCAAGCTCCCGCCGATTGGCGCGGCCTACTTGAGTATTGGCCGACACGGGTACGCCCGCGTCGGTGAGGTTCTTCAATGCGTCAATTGCAGATTTGTGACTTCCCTTGAGAGACCGAAGTCGATCGTGGGTGGTCTCGGCGCCGTCAATGGAGACAGAGACGCTCATCAGCCCAGCGTGTTTTGCAGCTTTGGCGCGCTCGGCGTTCATGCCGCGGCCGCCCGTGACCATCGTGCATTCCATTCCTCGAGCGCGAATGGCGCTTACGATTTCGGTCCAGTCGTCTCGCAGATAAGCCTCGCCGCCAATGAGCGTGACCTCGAGCACTCCGAGGTCCGCCATTTGATGGACGACGTCGAGCGCTTCACGCGTCGTGAGCTCGTCGGGTCGGGCATGGCCCGCGCGAGAGCTGCAATGAGAGCACGACAAGTCGCAGCGGAGCGTGAGCTCCCAAACGGCGTAAATCGGCCGGTGTGCGCGATCGACTGCGCGAGAATGCTCGGCGAGCGGTAGGTGCCGCCTAGCCGACGCGAGCGGCAGTCGCATCGATGGAGCGTAGCACGATGAATCGACCGCGCGTCGGCGGTGCGCCGTAGCAAGCAGCACATCCGAACACAGGTCCTGCGTCGGACTGCGAACATGTCAGAACCGTGCCTCCGAATTGACAAGAGCAATTGAGGCAGTCGACACACGTGGGTTGATCACACTTCAGCGGACATGGCCCGCCTGTGCCTCCGAGCGCCGGAACGTTGCAATGGCAGGTCACCCCACCACAGGTGAAGAGGTGAGGATCACTGACAGGGCAGGGTGGCGCAGTGTCAGGTCCGCTTTTGTTGGTATCGGCGATCGACGCGTCACCGCTTGCGTCGCTTTCCAACGTGGGTGTCGTACCGGTGACGCATGCATTCAGCACGAACGCACCGCCCAAGGCCCAACGCAATGAGTGGGTACGAGACACGCCACAAAACGGACACATCGCCTCGTGGCGCGCGACGTAGCAAGCACAGGCGCGACACGCGACATAACGGCTCATCTGATCACACTCATCTTCACGGGCAGTTCGCGACGTAACCCATGCCGCACGGATACGTCGGCGGCGGCAGACTCTTTACGACGCCGAACTTCGCGGGGATCGCCTCGAAACCCAGGGCGATCGACAGCGCGTCGCAGATCCCGGTGCCGTCATTGGTCGGATCCGAGGTGATGTCCACAGCGTTGCAGATTTGCGGCTTGACGCTCATGAAGACAGCGTCGGTGCCGCAGAGACGCTGCGTCTTGTCCAGCGGGTCTGGGATGTTCTGCAGGCTCGTGAGCAGCTTGCTGACCTGCCATCGACCTGCGAGCTCTCCGTGAATGCGCGTGATGGCCGCGCCGTTCATGTCGAGCTTCGCGACGATCTTGCCGCTCTCGAGCTCGATGACCACGGGGTTGCTCACGGCGCCGCCGAGGATGATCGGAAACCTCAGAGAGGACACGAGCGTGCCGTCGCGCACGTACGCTTCGGTCGCTTTGTACACCGGGCTCGCGAGATCGCCGTTCACGGTCGAAGCGCGGTCCACGATCCACTCGTCGTTGCCGTCGAACTTGGGCCCAGCGTCGGGCGCGTCTTTGAAGCCGAGCGACGCGTACACGGAGACCTCGACGTGAGCGTCATTGAGCTGACCGTTGTATTGTTCGATGCGCAAGAACACGTTCGAGAGCCCGTTGCCGATCGCGTCGTTCAAGAGCTTCTGGTTTACGAACGATGAGAAGAGCGCGAAGAGCGGCTTGCCCGCGTTGTCCACGCCGCCAGGGTCGTCGCAAGCGGGAGGCAGCTTCTTGCCGTTCACGAGCGGTCGTTGGCAACTGTCGGGCTCCGGGCAAGTGCACGCGCGGTCCAAGTTGAAGCCGTACGCGCCACCATCCATCCCGAGGTCGAGCTTGGTGAGCGCGGTGACAACGCTGTTGGGATCGGTTGGATCGGAGGTCGACAGATCGGGCGCCGAGGGGATGTTGGGTCCTCGACACGCGGCGTTGCCATCCGTGCTCGCGTCGGCCCCGCCCTCCGAGACGTCCGTCCAGACCGCGCGATCGTCGATCCCCGCGATGAGCTGACACGCCGCCGCGAAGGCGAGCGCGCTGGCTCCGACGGCAAAGACCGAGCGGCCCCTCATCCCCTTACGATACAGCACTTCCGGGCAGAGCTCATGGAGTTGCCCAGCGAGAGCGCTCCCCGTAGCCTGTGGATCG
>JANYHY010000770.1 GCA_025362165.1 Myxococcales bacterium
CAGACGCGTCCGCTCCCGCGTCCAACGGCGACTGCGCAACGCCTGGGTTGGTGGCGTTGTCCGGCGCGCTCTCTACGTCGGTGCGCTTGGTGTACTTGCCGAAGCGACCAAAGTAGTTGTCGAACGAGTGGTTCTCTTGCACGAGCACCACGATGTTCTGGATGGGGATGTCCTTGTCGACCGGCGTGCTCTTGCCGAGCGTCTCTGCAGGCATGCTCCCGCGCTTGAACGTGCATGATGCACGTTGTTGCGCTGCGGCCTGATCGTCCGGCCGCGTGACCGCGCGATCCCACTCGGGAGGCGTCGGCGCGCGCGGATCGCCTGCGTCGGCGGGCGACGCGGTGTCGCTGTTGGAGCAATGAACGAGAGCTGCAGAACCAGCCGCACCCGCGGCGATCAAGAAAAACAAAGCGCGCATAAGCTCGTTATGCCCTCGTATCGCGCAGCGGTAAAGGCGCGTTCGCGCAGACTCCATCGGCGCGCCCCATTCTCTGGGAAACGCGGTCCGTGTTAGACACGCCTCTCATGGCCAAGGGTTTCACGAAGGTCCTCGTCGCCAATCGAGGAGAGATCGCGATTCGTGTCACTCGAACACTGCGCGAGATGGGCATCGGATCGGTCGCGGTCTACTCGGACGCGGATCGCGCGGCTCTGCATGTGCGCGTCGCAGACGAGGCGTACCCGATCGGACCCGCGCCCGCGAGCGAGAGCTACCTTCGCGTCGACAAGATCATCCGCGTCGCCAAGGAGTCCGGTTGCCAAGCCATCCACCCAGGCTACGGGTTCTTGAGCGAGAATCCCGCGCTGCCCGAAGCGTGCGAACAAGCGGGCATCACGTTCATCGGCCCGCCAGCGAGCGCGATGCGACAGATGGGCAGCAAGACCGCCGCGCGCAAGCGAATGGCCGCCGCAGGAGTCCCGGTAACCCCTGGAGTCAACGATTGCGCTGGCGCAGACGACGCGATCGCCGCGGCCAAGACCATCGGCTATCCAGTGATGCTCAAGGCCGCGACCGGCGGCGGCGGCAAGGGCATGCGCCTCGTCGCGAACGAAGGCGAGATGAAGAGCGCGTGGGAGCGCGCGCGCAGCGAGGCGAAGAAGTTCTTCGGCGACGACACCGTCTACATCGAGAAGGCCATCGTGCAGCCGCGACACGTCGAGATCCAAGTGCTCGGCGATCGCGAGGGCAACCTCGTGCACGTGTTCGAGCGCGACTGCTCCATCCAACGCCGCAACCAGAAGGTCGTCGAAGAGACGCCCTCGCCCGCAGCGCCGCCGGAACTCGTCGCGAAGATGGGCGCGATCGCAGTGCAAGGCGCGAAGGCTGTCGGTTACTTCTCGGCGGGCACGTTCGAGTTTCTCCTCGCCCCAGACGGGCAGTGCTACTTCCTCGAGATGAACACGCGACTGCAGGTGGAGCACCCTGTGACGGAGCTCGTGACGGGCCTCGATCTCGTGCGCGAGATGGTGCTCGTCGCGCAAGGCGAGAAGCTCGCGTTCGCCCAGCACGAGCTCACGCGCAGCGGCGCGGCGATCGAATGTCGCGTGTATGCCGAGGATCCGTCGAGCGGATTTCTGCCTTCGCCAGGCACCATCCGCGAGCTCGTGACGCCCGCAGGTCCCGGCGTGCGTGACGACGGCGGTGCGTACCCTGGCTGCGTCATCTCCAGCTATTACGACCCGCTCATCTCCAAGCTGAGCGTGTGGGCGCCCAACCGAGACCGAGCCGTCGCGCGCATGCGACGCGCGCTCAGCGAGTACGTCGTCACGGGCATCCGCACGAACCTCGCGTTCCATCAGCGACTCTTCGAGCACCCCGATTTCGTGCGCGGCGCCTACGACACGAGCTTCATCGAACGCAACAAAGACTCGCTCGTGGGCTACCCCGAGGTGCCAGGCAACATGCAGGACGCCTTCGCCGTCGCGATGGCAGTGGCGGCTTCACGCATGGAGCGCGCGACTGGAGCGAAGACCGCCGAGCAGGGCGAGCGCGCGGGCCGACTGAGCCCGTGGGTCGCCGCTCAACGCGCGCGGCTCCGCTGAGCACAATGCGTCGGATTGTTGCTCCTGGCGCAACAGTCCTTTCGTGACCAAGTTTCCCTTCTCTTCAGCTTTCGGGTATTGCCCTCCGCATGCGAATTTTTGCCTTCCTCACCATCGCCATCCCCACTGTCGTCGCCATCGCGTGCGGCGGCGGTACTCCCACCCCCGTGACGCCCACCGACGGTGTCAGCTCCGCAGTGCCCACCGATTCGGCCGCGCCTTCCTCTTCGGTTGCGCCCGCCGCCCCCATGACCAAGTGGAGCGATGATGCGCCGATGGCGGATCAAGCCGCGTTCATGAAGTCGACCATCCTGCCGCACATGAGCAAGACGTTCCAAGATCACGACGCCAAGAAGTATGCGGACTTCAGCTGCAAGACCTGCCACGGACCGAACCGAGAGAACCCTCACAAGTTCCTCCCCAAGCTCAAGATGTCCGGTGACGGCGTCAAGAAGCTGATGGCGGAGAAGCCCGAAGTGTTCAAGTGGATGCACGAGACCGTGGAGCCCGAGATGGCCAAGTCGATGGGCGCGCAGCCTTACGACATGACGACCAACACGGGCTTCGGTTGCAAGGGCTGCCACGCGGTGGAGTAGGGGCACCTATCGGGTGTTGGGTTGGGGCTCGGCGACGCGCGGTGCTTTTCCCTGAGCCGGCCGACACTAAAGGCCTGGGGTCGTTTCACTATG
>JANYHY010000772.1 GCA_025362165.1 Myxococcales bacterium
CCTGAGCTAGTCACGGGCCTCAAGTCCGCTCCCGTCCTCGGACGAGAGATCCACATGGAGACGGTCTTCCTGCCCGTCAATCGGGGCCTCGCGGAAAGGACCGTGTTGCTGCGCTTGCGGCCATGATCCGCGACCATCGCGAGATCCATCAGTTTATTGGAATCGCGGCACTAGTTCCTCGATTCCGTTGAGTCCGCAGCGTGTCCACGAGGAGCCACGCGAAGAGCCCGTGGCGCGCGAAGATCGCGATCCAGTAAGTCGAAACGAATGGCTCGGGCGATCCGATGAGCTCCACGTTCGCGATGACGACGAAGAGAGCGCAAATCGCGAACGCGCGGCGCGGCGTGTAGGTCAAAAATATGGCGCCGAACAGCCACAGAACGAAATAACAAGAGACGCCCTTGGCGAAGATCAAGAGCGTCAGCAGCATCGACAACAGCGCGCGCGCCAGCTCAAGCTTGCTCCGCCACTGCCTGTACACGCAGAACATCAGCGTGATCGCGCCGAAGGCACCGAGGAGCGCACGATGCGGAGCTCCCTCGGCCTCGCATGGCGTCGACAAGATCGACGGCGACGGGATCGGCGGGAAGCTCACGCGCGGATAGGTCCAGACCGTCTCCCAGAGATCGCGCGACGCGGTGAACGCGAGCGACGAGCGGATCACGGAAGGCGCGAAGACGAGCCACGGTACGAACACGAGCGCGCACGTCGCGACGAACGCGATCGCTAGACTGAGGCGCCTTCGCATATCGAACGCGACGAGCGCGACGGGGAACACGAGCACCGGAAACAGCTTGGTGGCAAACCCGAGAGCGCACAGCACGCCCACCGCGACGGGCCGCTCTTTCTGCACGAAATACAGGGCTCCGAGCATCAGCAGGATCGGGAGGTAGTCGAGCTGATCGAAGAAGAAGCCAGAGGTCATCGCACCGCGCGTCGTTGCGTTGACGAGCAAGAAGCCGAGGACTGCGAGCGCGCTTCGTTCGCGCCCCTGGACCTCAGAGATCCTCCAAATCATCGCGACGGCTCCGAGCAGCAAGCTCGCGTTGAGCACCTCCCACGACAACAGAAAGCTCTGCCATGTGTGCGTGATGCTTCCGAGCGCGTAGAGCGTCGTTCCGAACAATGGTGGATACGGCGTCCAAACGCCGAAGGGACCGCCGTGAGTCTTCATCTCGCCCACCACAGCGAAGTACCAACGCACATTGCCGAAAGTGTGGTTCGCAGTGACCATCGAAGAGAGCAGCACCTCGAGCGCGACGAAGCCCGCGACCATCAGCAGCGCGTCGCGGTGCTTAGCGAGCCACGCGGTCATCAGTGCCAGACCCCTACGCCGATGCCCCAGTTCGTGTATCGCGGCGCGACGTCGAAGCCGAGGCCGAGCTTCCACGTGAGCTTGCGCACGAGCCCGAATACATCCCAAGAGAAGAGCTTCACGTCACCGCCGAACGTGAGGTGCTGTCGCGGCGTCGCGTCGTCGAAGCGCGCGGGCTCCACGTATCCGCCGAGCCTGAGCACGAGCCGGTTGATGACCGGCTCCGCCTCGAGACCGAAGCGCGGTGTGAGCGTCCACGACTGGCCGTAGGGCTCGTACTTCTGCGAGAGGAAGCTGCTGACGGCGATGCTTCGCTCAACGGGCGCGAGCGCCAACAAGCTCGCGACGACCATGATGCGCGCGCGCGGGAGGTTGTCGTAGCGTGCGCGTCGCGCTTGCTTGAGCACGTCGAACTCCGCATCCATCCGCGCGTCCTCGACCGCCAGGATCGCGCGCTCTTGACGGTCCAGCGCCTGCATGCGTTGGGTACGCGCATCGCCTTCGAGCTTGCCGAGCGCTGCATCCCTAGCCTTCTCACGGTCTATGCGCGCCGCGCGAAAGCGCTCGCGGAGCGGCTCCTCTTGATCGGACGGGCTCTGCCAAGTGACGTTGAGGTCGCGAGGGCCTACCTGCACCGCGACGCCTGCCTCCACCTCGGCGGGCAACGCGATTTGCTGCGGCAGCACGAAGCCATCGGCGACTTGCACGCCCCGTTGATCGTAGCTCGAGCGACCGCCCGCGAAGCCCGAGCCATACACGGGGCCGCGCACTGTCGCGCCGAACCGAAAGCGCGACTCGTCAGGACGCACCAGCACTCCTGCCTCCGGAGAGACCCCCGCCATCGTGATCAGCGAGCCTGCGGGCGCGCCCGACTCCCCGAGCAGCATGTTGACCGCGCGCAGACCGATCCCGATGGAAACCTGATCGCCGAAGAACGCGCGAGAGAGGCTCGCGTGGTAGCGGAGGATCTGCATGTCGAGGAGACGATCGCTCGCGCGGACTCTGAAGCTCTGCGTGTCTACGGACGCCGCGAATCCCCACGCCCCGATCTGGAGTTGGCCTCCAGCGCCTACGATCAAAAAATCATCGTAGGTCGCGTTGTGGTTCTTCGATCCGCGGTTCTCGTAGTCGGTGCCCGCGAAGAACCCAGGCAAATACAGGCTCGCCGTGCCGTCGTAGTCGACGTGCGTGATGCTGAACGGCTCTCGCACGCTCGGCGCAGCGGTGTTGGTCGCCGCGCCTTCGACGCCTTCGCCGAGCCCGATCGTGGCGCCCGCGAGCCCGACGACGCGGTTCGATCCGATGACTGGACCAGAGCCGACCTGCACCGTGTAGCGATTGTCGACGAGCGGCGGCAGAGGATCGGCGCGCGCTTCGGTGGCGCGATGGGTCAGGAAGGATGCGAGTGCTGTCGCCCCAACAAGAATCGCGCGAGCGGCTCTGCGTCGACCTTCGCGGTCGAGAGCAGCGCGTCCAGCAACTTCTTGCCGAGCTTGCTCAGCTCGAGCAGCTTGCCTATGCGCTCCTTCTGAAGCTCCACGCGCGCCAGGATCTCCTGTCGCTCCTTCGCTGGGGCGCTGGCGGCCTGCGTCTTCATGCGATCGAGCGACGCGAGCGCCTCTTCGAAGGCCTCGATCGCCGTGTCGATTTCCATCTTCTCGCGTTCGTTGAAGACGCGAGAGATCATGCGCCACAGCTGCACCTCTGCCGCGAAGAAATCCTTGCGCTCACCTTGCACCCAAACACGCCGAACGACTCCCCAACGCGCGAGCTCTCCGAGCGTCATGCTGACGGCGCCGCTCGAGAGCGACAATAGCCTGCGGAGGTCCTCTGCGGAGAGCGGGTCTGGCGACAAATACAAAACGGCCCAAATGCGGCCCATGTTGCGCTTGAAGCCCCAAAACTCGATCAGGCGACCGACGACGTCGCTCACCGCGGCTTCGCTTGGCCACAACGCTTGCTTGTGCACGCCGGATACTTGCGACACTACCACGCACCTCTACCTAAGCTGCGGTCCTTACGCCGAGTCAAGACGCGCGCCCGGTCAATTCCTCGGCGACGGCCGCGAGCAGTTTGGCAGCGGGAGACTCGGGCAAGCGGGCGAGCGCGGACATCGCGAGGCGGGTCTCTTCTCGCGCGCGAGCTCTTGCTGCAGCAGCGCCGCCGCTTTCACGCACGCAAGATACAAGGCGCGCCGCAGAGACTTCGTCGCCTTCTCGGGCTGCTTCGAGCAGAGAATGGAGGCTTGGATCTGCGCCAATCGCGCGCAACAGCGGGAGGGTGAGCTTGCCCTCGCGCAAATCACCATAGAGGCTCTTGCCCGTATGCCCGGCGTCTCCCGCATAATCGAGCGCGTCGTCGACGAGCTGAAATGCGACGCCCAAGCGTGCGCCGAACTCTCCGAGCGCGACGACGCACTCGGCAGGCGCACCGGCAGCTCTCGCGCCCGCGCGCGCAGCCCACGCAAACAGAGACGCTGTCTTGTCGTTCACGATCTGAAAATAAGTTGCCTCCGTCACGTCGAGCCTGGTGCGCCCGCGTAGCTGCACGATCTCACCATCGACGAGCGCGCGCAGCGTCTTGAAGAGATCCGTGAGCGTCTCCCCTGGCGCGACTTGCGCGGTGCGCTCGAGCGCGTGCGTGAGCAAGAGATCTCCCGCGAGCACGCTCACCGCGTTACCCCATAGCCTTCGAGACGTCGGCTGACCGCGACGCTCCATGCCGTCATCCACCACGTCGTCATGAAGCAGCGTCGCGAGGTGTACGAGCTCAGCGCTCACGGCGAGATCGCGAGCGAGTTGTGGCGACTCGGTCGTGAAGCACGCTGACGACAACAGCACCAAGAGCGGCCGAACGCGCTTGCCTCCCGCGCCGAGCAGGTGCGCGGCAGACTGAGTCGCGGGCTCGAGGCCATCACGAACGTGCTTGTCTAGCTCCACCTCCACGAACGACATGTCGTCGCGAAACAACGCGAGCACCTCCCCCAAACGAGCTGCGGCCCGCTCGCCTGCCCTCTCGGGCGTGGCGGTCGCGTGGAGCATGTCGGCGGCGAGCGAGGCTTTCAAAGCGGCATCTTTCTCGGAGGAAAACGAGTCGTCGATTGTTTCAAAATCTTTTGAAAGTTATGGAGGCGCCCGGCCCAGACGTCAAGAGGAGACTCCTTGGTTCCCCATTGACGCACGTTTGATCGGCTTTGATCGAAGGTTGTCCGAGCGCGACCAGTATCCCCAATCACACAACCGACGCGTCAGTGAACGCGCCTTGAAGGAGAAGAGTCAATGTTGGGTATTGGAATGCTGATCATCGCCGTGGGTTTCATCGCGCTCATCTGGGGCGTGTTTCAAAAGGTGAAGGCCGGCCGCGTCGCGGACGCCCCGTTGGTCGGCACAGCGCAGGCCGCGCAGGGACAGGGAGCGGGCCCGAAAGGGCAGATTTCTTCCCAGGGGCGCGTCGTCTGCCAACAGCCGCTCGTCTCGCCCGTCACCGGCACGCCTTGCCTCTATTACAAGCTCAAGACCGAAGCACACTGGAAGAGCGGCAACGAGAACAAGTCCAAGACGATCGACGAGCAGAAGGTCGCAGCACAGTTCGCGCTCGACGATGGCTCGGGGCCCGTGTGGGTCGACGCGCGTGAAGGCGGCGACTTCGACACCAAGAATCACAACGAAGAGAAGAGCACTGGTCTGCTCGGTGGCATCACCGGACAAGACCTCATCTTCGGCAACTACCGTGTGTCCACCGGCATGATGTCGCTCGGCACCAAATACGTGGTCCGCGAAGAGGTGCTCCCGATCTCCGCGAACCTCTACGCTTGCGGCAAGACCGCGAACGGCTCGATCGCGGCTCCTGGTTGGCGCTCGCTCATCTTGTCGACCAAGACGCGCGACGAGCTGCTCAGCCACGCCACCAAGAGCGCCAAGACGTTCCTCATCGGCGGCAGCGCTTCATTCGCCGTGGGCCTCGTCATGGCGATCGTTGGAGCGATCATCGCGCCGCCCGCCGAAGCAAAAGCAGACGTCGGCACCACAATCGTCACGCAGGCGCCGATCACGACAACCGCTTCTCCCAAGAGCGACGACGACGACAAGCCGCTCGTGATGGCCGCGCCCGCGTTCGCCGCCGAGTTCCTCAAGGACACCAAGAGCACCGCGATGGACACCAAGACGGCTGAGATCAACGGCGTCGTGAAGAGCGTCGAGAACGACGCGGACAACACGATGGTGGAGTTCGAGATCCCCGCGGTCAAAGGCAAGCTCGAGAGTGTCTCGGCTTGGCTGCCTCCGAAGACCACGGTGAAGAAGGGACAGCAACTCACCGTGCGCGGCACCGTCTACATCGACGACGACAGCCCGACGATCACCTTGATGCACGCGACCGTCGTCACGCCCAGCCTTCCCGCAAGCTCTGCGAAGCACTGAGCGCAAGATTGTAAGCATGCTGACAATCCCGCGTCGTTCGAGAGGACGACGCGGGTTTGCCTATTTAACAGCAGGTTTGGTGATGTCAGGCGCGCGGACATACATAGGCTCGAGCGTGGAGAGATCGCAGGGCTCTCGTGTCTTTCCGATCGCGAACAGCTGGCTAGCGCGCGGCGGGCCTCGAACGACGACGTCATTCGGGAGCAGTCGGCCCTGCACGACGCTCTCTTGCGCGTGGGTGATCTCTCCGCCGTCGATCTGCACGAAGAGCTCGTCCTTGCCCGCGGGCAGCAATGCGACGACTCGCGCGCTCCGGCCGTTGACGTCGTGCGCGATCGCCTCGAGCGAAGTGACGGCGACCACGTCAGCGCCGGTCGCGAGCGCGATCCCCTTCACCAGCGAGACGCCGATGCGCGTCCCGGTGAACGAGCCTGGTCCTACGCCAACGATCCAACGACCGACGTCGCTCGGCGTCCAACCTGCCGCCTTCAACGCGAGATCGATCGCGGGCAGCAGCACCTCCCCGTGCGCGTGGTGTGCTCGCAGCTCGGCCTCGGTCACGATCGCGTCGTCATCATAGAGACCGAAGCTGGCAAGATCGGTGGACGTATCGAGCGCGACGATCTTCACAGCTGGGCGAAGCGACCGCTGCGGAATGCGGCTTCGAGGAGCTGATCGACGCGACGCGCGAGCTCGGGCGCGCGGGGATCGGGTGAGGCGCCGAGCGCGCTCTTGATCTCGTTGAGCGCCTTGAGCTGGCTGAAGAGCTGCACGTCCCCCAGCCCGCTCGCCCCCGTGAGCACCTGGCGCACGCGATCGATCTCCGCGGCGAGCGCCTCGATACCGACGCCCGCGGCGCCCACGCGGCGCGCGTTGGGGTGATCGCGATAGTGCGCCTCGAGCACGGGCGCGACGATCGCCTCGAGGATCGCGGCTTGATCCTCGTTGTTCCAGATGTGCTTGAGCACGAAGAAATCGCTCGCGTCTGGCTGCGCGCGGCCGTCGAGGAACGCGCTCGCGCTGAACAGCTTCAAGAGCTTCACGACCCGGCGATCGCTGAGCGTCACGCCCTCTGCGCGGATCTGAAAGACGAGGCCTTTGTACTGCGAGAAGAAGTCCTCGGAGAACTTCATGGTCTGCGCGGCTTGCTTGTGCAGATGCGCGATCTCTTTGGCGCTCGCGAGCGCTTGTACGGGCGCGTCCGTCATACCCATGACCTCGTTGGCGAGGCCCTTCTGCAAGAGATCTTGGAAGTGATACGCGTCGAGGTTCTCGCTGCGAATGCGCAAGAGGAAGCGATCGAAGATCGCGGTGAGCGTCTCGTCGCTCGGCACCTCGTTCGAAGCGCCGAAGCACGACAAAATAGGGCACTTCAGCACCTGACCGCCGCTCGTGTACCTGCGCTCGTTGAGGAGCGTGAGCAGCGAGTTCAGGATCGCGGAGTTGCTCTTGAAGACCTCGTCCAAAAAGACGATCTCGGAGTCGGGGAGCATCCCCTCCGTGCGGCGGACGTACTTGCCTTCGCGGAACTGCTGGATGTCGACGGGCCCGAAGATCTCGTTCGGCTCGGTGAAGCGCGTGAGCAAGTACTCGAAGTACTTCGCCTGAATGAGCTTCGCGAACGTGCGGATGAGCGCGCTCTTCGCGGTGCCTGGCGGTCCGATCAAGACGGCGTGCTCACCCGCGACGGTCGCGATCAACAGGAGGCGAATGACCTCGTCCTTGCCTAGAAAATGTGACTCGAGCGTCTGAGCGATCTGCGCGAGGCGCGTCGTCAGCGGGTAAGCTTGGACCTGATTGGTCATGCGCGCGCGACGTTAGCCCAAGCGCGCGTGCGTGTCAGTGAGGCGCATCCCCTTTTCGACGAGCTCCTGGATGCCTCGCTGCGCCAGCTCAGCGAAATTCAGCGCCGGCACGGGGCTCATCGCGTCGCCGATGATGACGACCTTGGAGGCGAGCGCGCGATCGATGCTCTCGATCTTGGTCATGAGGTCGCGCAGCGTGGAGAGCACGCAGTGAGACTTGGCCTGACCGAACACGTAGACCTCGTCGTGCGTCATCAGAAGCTCGAACAGCCGCTCGTCGAAGGCGCCTAGCGAGCGATCTCCGATCTTGGTTACTTCTGGAGAGAGCGCCGAGTAGCTCTCCGTCAGTGGCTCCTCACCCTTCTGCACGAACACCGTCTCGGTGTCGCGCGCGATGGCGTGGAACATCGACAGCTCCATCATTGGAGGCACGAGCGCGTGAGAGATTCCGCCGAGCATGCCGTGGTAGGGCCAAATCGTGAGTGTGTACTTGCCGCCTTGCTCGAGCAGGCGGACGTACTCTTCGCTTTCGCTTGAAAAGCGCGTCGCGCGCCATTGGCCAGCCTTCACTTCCGCGTAGGTGATGGGTGTGAGCGGCGCCGGGTTGGCCCCGTTGGCGTCCACCCACCACGACGGGTGGAAGATCTGGAACACGCGGTGCGTGTCCAAAGAGAACGCGAGCGTGGTGATGCGATCGAGATTCCCGTACAAAAAAGCCAGCGCGCGCGCGTTGTCCTCCACGGCGCCAGGGACGAAGAGGCTCGCGCCTGGTGTGCAGAAAGCGACCTGCACGTCGATCCCAAACACGGCGACCTTCTTCGTATCGGCCAAGGACGGGCGCACCTTGCTCGACCTTGCCCACGTGCGCGCTTCGCTTGAAACGACTTGCGCACGCTCCACATAGAGATCGGACACATCTGTAGGACGAACGAAGCTGGGGATTGTCATGACGCTCTCCTCTCCTCGCAAGCGCGCTCGAGCTCGAGCGTCGCCGGGCTGCGCTCCACCGAGACCTCCGCTGATCCAGACAGGTCTACGATGCGATCGGAGCTCGACAGCAGCTCGTATCCGACGCGCACGGGCTCTCCCTCTTGCGCGATGATGCCGAGCGATCCCTGCCCGCTCTCGCGACGCCAAACGACTGGTTTTCCAGGCACGCTGCGCTTGCTCGGCACGGAGAACTTCATCACGGGCAAACCGTCCGTCTCCGTGAGTTTGTAGACCGCAGCGACACGATCACGCGTGAGCTCCCCGCGCGCGACGAGCGAGCCGCCATAGCCGTAGAAGACGTCTGCGCGATCGATGCCGAGCCGCTCACGCACCGCTTCCATCTCACGCGTGCGCGCCACGTCGTAGCCGTCCTCCAGGATGTGCACAGGCGACAATCCGCGCGCTCGCCCTGCCTCGTGGACGCGCGTCATCTGCTCGATCTGATCGCCGGAGTCGTAGCGAACGGAGTCCCTGCGCTTCGGGTTCTGCTCGATGAGCGCGAGGGCCGCGGGGATGCCCGAGCCGATCGCGTCGAACGTATCGAGCAAGTAGCTCGAGCGGGCCGGTCTGCGATCACGCATCGCGCGGAACGCCTCGAGGTCGGAGCCGTAGCGCTGCACATGCTCGTGCCCCATCGTACCGATGGGAGACATGCCGAGCGCGCGCGCCCCAGCGACGTTGCTCGTACGAAGGATGCCGGCCTCTTTCACCGCTTCGAGCGCGACCAAGTGCTGCTCGAAGCAGCTCGCCGAGCGGAGCCCTACTTCGAAGACGCGCTCTGCGCCGGCCGTCTCGCACAGCTCGCGCGCTCGTGACCTCACCTCCGCGAAGTAAGCCTCACCATCGACGCGGACCGGCGGCATCTGCACGCCCACGGCGTCCAGCGTCTCGGCGACGATGTCTCGCTCTCGCTTGCAAGAGACCACCGCGACCGCGCGCGCGAGCGCCGCTGGATCTCGCCTCGCGAGCGTAGCGATCTGGATTCGATAATTGAGCTGCAACAGCAGCGGCTCCAGCCAAGACACGAGGGCCGAGGGCCCCGTCACCGACAGGACCGGCTCGAGCGGCAAGAACCACGAGCCCTTCGGGAGCGCGCACGTTCGTACGGCACCTGCAGCGATCGCGGCCTTGAACCCCGCGCCCATCTCGTAGTCCACGCTCGTCAGGTACTCGTCATCGCCTGGCGCGAGAGTGGGCAACATCCCCGCGACCAGCGCGGGGACGTCTACGGGCAGGAGCTGAGGACCACCCCTGCGGTGCGCGTAATAGAAGGTCTCCTGTCGCAGCGGCCAACCGGCCTCTGCCATGCTGAGCTTGTATCCGTCGGTCGCGAGCAGCGAAGGTCTCATCGGGCCTCTGTTTGGAAGGTGTGCGTGACACAAAGAGTTGTCAAGACTCTAATTGCGTCACTTAGACTCTTTATCGTTGATTCGGCCATGACTCGCGCTTCATCGGAGAACGAGGGTATCGTCCAGGCGTGGAGCCCGCCAAGTCGACTCGACTGGACATCGTACGGACAGCCCTCGACGACATCGTCACGAGGCTAGCCGAGGCTCAACTCACCGAAGCGGTCCGCGATCTGCGGCGCCAAGCTGCGCGCTACGAGCGCATCGTCCAGGAGTGGCAGACCACAGCGCCGACGGAAGACGAACGTGCGCTCATCATGGGAGAGGTCTTGGAGCTCAACATGGCCGTGATCAAGCTCGGTCAGGAGACTCCGTAGCGCGCTCTGCCTGGATCCGAAGACCTCCACCGTTGGCTGTTTCGTGGCTAGTGCGTGGAGGCTTTCAGCTAGAAACAAGGTCAAACGCGCGTGTTTCACGACGGCACGCCGCGTGCTTTAGGTATGTACAGGTAGGATAACTCTTGAGGGAGCAAACAATGGTCGATCTCCGTACGTGGCTCGCTGACATGCTCGTTCCGCTTCGTCGTTCGGCGAGTCAGCGCGAGGTCATGGTGCTCTCGGGCGAACATCGCGTCGAGACCCGGCGCTCGATCATCACGATCCGCGATGGTGTCGTCATCGACTGCGAGGACCGAGCGGACGGCGAGCCGACCACACAGAGCCTGCTCGGCATGACGCTCGCGGGGTGGGTGACGACATGTGGCGCGGATCGCGTCATCTCGAACGAGTGGCGTCCGAACGCGCGAGCGCTCTTGTGGTCCAACTCGCGCTCGGCAGTTGCCGTGACCTCATCGTCCTTCGCGTTCATTCCTCTCGCCCGCACCTCGAGCGGGCATCGTGACCGCGCGCCTTCGCTCATCCCGCTGGCGCCGCAGTCGATGACGCGCGTCGACCTCGCGACTGCTGTTTGAGGGCTTGAACGCGAGCGGCGTCGCGACGATAGTCTCGCGATGCGAAGTCGCCTCGCTCTGGCCGCGTTGCTCGTTTGGTCCTGCTCGCCTGCCGCGGAGCCGACTCCTGCCGTGCGACCTCCGTTGCTGCCCGCGCTGCCTGTCGCGGAGGCGATGCCTGCGCCGGCGGCGCGACTTTCTGGTGACGTGCTTCCACAGCGTTACGCTCTGGAGCTCGATGTCGATCCGCGCAAGACCACGTTCACGGGCAAGGTCACGATCCTCGTGGACGTGCACAAGCCGACATCGCATGTCGTGATCCATGCGCGAGGACCGCGGGTGATCACGGCGACGATCACCTCGGGAGCGACGACCGTGGATGCGTCCGTGACCACGCGATCCACGCCAGCCGCGCACGAGCCAGACGAGCTCGTGCTCTCTGTGCCCCACCCCCTCGCGGTAGGAGCAGCCACCATCACGATCATGTACGAAGCCCCGTTCGCGGACACGCTGAGCGGGCTCTACCGAGTGAAGGAGGGTGGCCTTGACTATGCGTTCACGCAGTTCGAGTCGACCGATGCGCGACGCGCTTTTCCGTGCTTCGACGAGCCTGGCTTCAAGACGGCGTTCGATGTGACCATTCGCGTACCCGCGGGGATGAAGGCCGTCTCGAACGCGAAGGAGACCTCACGCGTGGACGACGCGGGCGCGACCACCTTCCATTTCGCGACGACTCCGCCCCTGCCGACTTATCTCGTCGCGTTCGCGATCGGCGACCTCGAGATCGTCGCAGGTCAGACCTCGCCCACGCCGATCCGCCTGGTGACGACCAAAGGCAAGTCCGCGCTTGGCGCCGGCGCGCTCGAGGTCACGACGAAGCTCCTTTCCATCCTCGAGGCTTATTTCGGCATCAAGTATCCGTACGACAAGCTGGACGTGGTGGCGGTGCCGAACTTCGGCGCGGGCGCGATGGAGAACGCTGGGCTCGTCACGTTTCGCGAGGAGCTGCTCTTGCTGGGCAGCAAACCTTCCGTCCGCGCGCGACGCGCCGAGGCGAGCGTGATCGCGCACGAGCTCGCGCACCAATGGTTCGGCGACCTCGTCACCATGGCGTGGTGGGATGACATCTGGCTCAACGAGGGCTTCGCGACTTGGATGCAGACCAAGGCGATGGCTGACTTCGACCATGATTTTCGAGGAGACGAAGAGGCGACGGTCTCCGCCGAGCGAGTCAAAGACGCGGACGGCCTCGCGAGCGCGCGGGCGATTCGACAGCCCGTCGCTTCCAGCGAGGAGGCGATGGAGTCTTTCGACGGCATCACCTACCAGAAGGGCGCGGCGGTGCTCCGCATGCTCGAGCACTTCGCTGGAAAGGAAGCCTTCCAGGCGGGCGTGCGCGATTACTTGACGAGTCATGCGTTTAAGAACGCCGTCGCGAATGACCTCCTCGTCGCGCTCGCAAAATCGTCGAACAGCCCTGAATTACCGGCGATCGCGTCGACGTTCCTTGACCAGCCTGGCGTGCCGGTGATCGAGCAGAAGGGGGTCTGCACGGAGGCGAAGGGGCAGTGGTCGTTGACCGTGACGCAGGCGCGAGCGTGGAGACCGATCGGAGGAACGACGAGCGAAGACGCGCGCTGGCGGCTGCCTGTCTGCTCCGGAACTCTGCTGCGGGTGGACGCGAGCTCCGACTGCGGCGTACTCGAGGCGCGACAATCGGTAGTTCGCGCTGGCGCCGGCAACTGCCCGGCGTCGATCAACGAGGGCGCCTTCGCGTACGCGCGCACGTCGTTGACACCGCAAGCGATCGCCGATCTCGCGAAGGGCTTCGACGGCAGCAAGGGCGACGCTTCGGATCGAATCGCGTTCTTGGCAAACCTGTGGTCCGACGTGCGGAGCGGGCACCAGGACGTTGGCGTGTTGATGAAGACGCTCCCTGCGTTCGACCACGACACGAGCCGCGCCGTGGTGGAGGAGCTGCTCGCCATCCTCTACAGCGCGCGGGACGCTCTCGTGGAGGACGACGCGAAGAAGGCGTTTCGCGCGTACGCGCTCGCGCGCCTCATGCCGCACAAACTCCGGCTCCTCAAGGCCCCGGCGGACGAGGAGTCTGCGCTGCTCGGCAGGAGCGTATCGTACGCGCTCGTCGAGCTCGCGGAGGATGCGCCCTCGATCAAAGAGGAAGAGACGGTCGCAAGAGCATGGCTCGCCGATCCCCGCAGCGCAGATCAAGATCGCGCGCAAGTCGCAGTCGAGCTGTTGGGCAGGCACGCGACGACCGCGGACGTCGACGCGTTACGCAAGCTTGTGCTCTCTGCCGACACACCTCCTCAAGATCGAGTCGCTGCGCTCCGTGGCGCGATGGCCTCGGCGGACCCTGCGATGATGAAGTCCGCGCTCGACTGGGCGCTCGCGAACGTGAAGCTGCAAGACTATCGATACGTGTTCGACGCCGCATACGCGCACCACGACAGCAAGCCGACGGTCCTCGGGTGGGTGATGGATCACTACGCTGGGCTGCGCGCCAAGCTGCCGGGCCCGATGGGTCGCGGGCTCGCGGGAAACATTGGTGTAGTATGCACACAATCGGAGCTCGATCGCGCGAAGGCGTTCTTCGAGCCGAAGCTGGGCGAGCTGGAGGGAGCGAACAGGATCTTCGCGCAGTCCGTGGAGACCGCAAGCCTGTGTGTGGCGCTGCGAACCGCGCAGGCGGGCGCGATGACCAAAGCGCTCAACGTGAAAAAGTAGTCATCAACGCGACGGTGATGGGCAGCCGTGCTGCGCGCGCGGGCCTGCAAAATAGGGGCAAGCGTCGGCCTCTGGGTCGTTGTCAATCTGGAGCGGTAGTTCTCCGAAGTAGGTGGCGCGAGACGCGCGTGCGGGGAGCGCATCGTACACGAGCTTGCCGGGATCGCAGAGTCCGTCGCCGTCGGAGTCCTTGACACCTCGCGCGTGCGCGTCGGAGCAGCGCCCAGACACTGTGGGCAGCGTGTCTTGTTTGTCGGGCACTCCGTCGCTGTCCCAGTCGTACGTGGTGGGCACGCGCACGAGCTCGTCGTCGGGCAGACCGTCCGCGTCGGCGTCGAAGCTCCGCGCGTCGAACAGATCGATCTGCTCCGGCATGTCGCACCCGAAGCGATTGAAGTACAGCCACTCGCGCTCGTTGAAGTAGCCCCACGGTCCCGGCGAAGTGCCATCGCGGCGCGTGTAGACGTAGAAGGTTCGCACGACGTGACGGCCGCGAACCTTCCGCACCGCTCTCACGCGAACGATCTCTGCCGTGGTGCTCAACTCGAGATGACCGCCCTCTACGGCTTGCTCGAAGTCGTCGGAGAACGTGAGCACATCACCGAGCGGCTTGTCGACCGCGCCAGAGACCTCGACCCAGCGCACCTCCTCGATCGCGTTGGCGGCGGTCACGTCGAGGGTCAAGTGACTCGACTCCGCCCAGTAGTTCATCGGCCCGCCGCGTGCGCCTGACACGCTCACCGCATCGTCGGCACACAGATCGAGATCGTCCGGAATGCCGTCGTGATCTGCGTCAGGGCCCGTGTGGGGAGTGAGCGGGTAGCCGTCGTCGAGGTCGCGCACGCCATCGCGATCAACGTCGCGACAGAACGGCCCTGTGACGTCCTTGCACTCGTGCGGCAGCTCGCCTGGCTGCGCGCAGTGCAACGGAACGCCCAGATCGCAGCCGTTTCCATCGTCGGGCAAGAGGCCGAGAGCGCGCAGAGCAGAGGGCTCGAAGAAGGCTACATCGGGTTGATCGCGAGGCTCGAGATCGGAGAACTGCGTCGTCGAAGGCAGGCCCAGCTCCCACCGGAGCAGACGCTGCTGCTTGTTGCGCAGACCTTGGTGGAAGAAGCCGAACGTGTGAAAGAGCTTGTGCACGAGCACGTTCGACGAGAGCGCCACCTGCGACGAAGGCTCGAGGCAAGTGAACCGTACGCCGTCAATCACGACTCCCAAGCTGTGCGCGTCCGTGCACCACGGCGTCGCACGATCGGGAGCGAACGCGAGAGCGTCGTACGTCCGCGAGCCCGTGTGCATGCGCAGCTCGCGGAACCAAGCCTCGAAGGTGCGAGCGTCGTAACGAACGGTGTCGTCCCCGAGCTCGCGCGCATCCAGCTGGATCAGGGTCGTGCGAAGACGGAGGCGCCCGAGCGACTCACGCTCGATCACTGTGCTCGTCCGCTGCAACACTCGTTCATAGTGCTCTGCACCGATCGCGACCGCCGCTGGATGCGCCTTGTCCGTGATCACCACGAACAGCATTTCGAGCGCTCTCTCCGCGCTCGCGGAGTCCGTACGCCCCATCGCGGCCACCGCGAAGATTCCCACGAAGAGCACCGCGCGACTCAGCCTCACGACAAGCGGTATATGCGATTTCTTGGTGGCCCCTGCGGGGATCGAACCCGCACGCCCTCTCGGGCCGTGGATTTTAAATCCACTGCGTATGCCATTCCGCCAAGGGGCCGTGCGCGTTCACTACATAGAGATATCACTCAGAACATGTCGCTGATCCATGGCGGCTGTCCCGCGAACAACATGTTCGCTGTCGAGATGGAAGACGCTGGACCGGACATCAATCCGACGGACGCGAGCTTGGTCGCGTCGTACATGCCGGAGAACAGCGAGGCGAGACCATTGATGGACAGCGACACCTTCGCCTTCACGGCAGGCTTCACACGGCCCCGCTTGCCGTTGACGCTGAGCGTCCACGCGCGTGAGTTCTCTTCGAAGATGGGATCCGCGACGGCGAACGTGAGCTCACCATCGGCATGGTAGCCGCGAGCTTCAAGCGCCTTCTTCACATGAAGGATGCGCGCGAAGAACCTCTCGCTGTGATCGTTCTCGACCGATACGCACTGCTCGGCGATGAGCGTCTGTAGCGGATCGTTCGGTGGGCCTTGCCAGAGTGCGTCGCCCACAAGCGAGCGTTGATCGTACAAGAACCGCAGGATCCCGCGCGCCGCGCGTGGCGTGTTCCAGACCATGTCTCTCACGCGCAGATCGAAGCCGCGATCGTCGACGCGCTTTGGCACGTACAAGAGGTATCCCTCGGGCGCGTCCGCGGGGCCGAAGACGTACCCAAGCACTTCGTCTAGTGCGGGGGGAGTACCTTGCGCTCTGAACCGGCGATTCCACATCGTGTCATTGCGATCGAGGTGTCCGGGCTTGTCGCGGACCCCACGCATGTACATCGCTTCGAAGGTCTTGCGCTCGAGCTTGCGCACGCGGCGCACGACGAGTGACCGATCGAACTCTGCCGGTCGCAGTGATGCGACAGGCGCTCGGTAATGGACTGAGTGCCCTGCGTGCTCGAACCCAAGGCTTCGATAGAAGTAATGCGTCGACGCGAACAGCGTCGCGATCGGCGTGCCACGCGCTCGCTCCTCACGCAGCGCGGCCTGCAACATCTCTCGCGCGGCTCCGCTCCCCCGGTGCTCGGGCGCGACCCCCACTCCCGCGATACCTGCACTCTGCACACTTTTGCCGCCGTAAAAATGCCCAAATCGATACGCTCCGAGCCCGCCGATGACTACGCCGTCTTTGCGAGCGACGCGCAGCTCGTCCTCGCCGAGGCGCGACATCCAGCCTGTCCACAGCTCTGGCGCGAGCGCGAACGACACACTCAGGACGTCTGCGAGTTGCTCTAGCTCGCCCTTCTGCAGAGGGCCGTACGCGGGAGCTTGCTTGCTCATGCCACGGATCCGATCGCGGCCT
>JANYHY010000190.1 GCA_025362165.1 Myxococcales bacterium
GCCGAAGGCGTCGCGGAGCCGGCCGAGCATCGTCGCTCCCGCCTTCTCGCCTTGCTCGAGCACGCTCTGCGCGACGAGCCCGCCCATGCATCCGCTCATCGCGATGAGACCCTTCGCGTTCTGCGCGAGCTGCTCGATCGAGACGCACGAGGATCCGGCCGGACCGCGCGGATCAGGCTTGATTTGGCCTAGCGTGACGAGCTTGACGAGGCTCTTGTAGCCGTCGAGTGACGACGCGAGCACTGGCAGGTGATGCGAGTGACCATCATGCACGACGTCGAGCTCGCACCCGAGGATCGGTTGCACGCCGATCTCCTTGGCCGCTTTGTAGAGCGCGATGCCGCCAAACATGTTCGCGTGATCGGTCATCGCGACGGCCTTCATGCCCGCCTTGCTCACGCGCTTGACGAGGTCCTTCACCTTCACCGCGCCGTCCAGCATCGAGTACTGGGTGTGCACGTGCAGGTGGACGAACTCTGCGCTCATCGTCGTGCTCGTTACGGCGAACGTCAGCTTGGCGCAACCCTCGCCGACCTTGCGCGACCCTCGGCTGACCTTGCGCGATCGGAGATCGCCTCATAGCTTTGGGAAGCAAGGTTTCTGGTCGGGCTGACCTAAGACGCCAGCTCGCTTGGATTCTGCGCACACTTGAGGTAAACGCTTACCGGCTTTTAGGAGGCAGGAACGATCATGAAGCTTTCCAAGAAAATGGCTCTCGGCGCGATGGGCTCGGGCGCACTGGTTCTCGCGACTTATCTGAGCGCATGCAGCTCGCCTGTCGTGGTTGTTCCGCCCAGCAACAGCAGTGTTCCGCCCGTGAAACCCACGGGTCCGAAGACCACCGAGACGACCACAGCGACCTACGCGGTCACTGACCTGTTCCTCGGTGAGAGCGATCGCCAAGGCAACGCCAATCCTTCTGCGTGGAAGACCTACGGCTACAACATCGACACCAAGATCACGGACAAGAACAGCACCGACGTGTGTACGCGCTATCAAGGCGCGGGCTCGAACGTGCAGGTGGACGGCACTGGCGGTGTCGACAACTCGTTCGGCGCCAACATCCTCCCCATCATCCAGAACGTCGGCCAGGCGACTCCCTCGGCCACGATCAGCAAGGCGATCCACGACGGCAGCTTCACGCTGATGCTGAACATCACGGGGCTCTCGTCGGACCCGAAGCAGACGGCGACGGGTCTGTCGGGCCAGCTCTTCGCGGGCGGCGTCTTCGACCCTCTAGGCAAGACCGCTCCGACCTTCGTGTCGACCACCGATTGGCCGGTTCGCCGCGACCTCCTCGTCGACGGCAACACAGCCACACCGACAGTTGCGGGCGGCTCGAAGGTTAAGTTTGGCGACGCGTATGTCGTCAATGGCACCTGGGTCGCGGGTACGCCTGCGCAGATCACGCTCAGCCTCGGCATCGGCGGCGTCTCGCTGGACCTCGCGGTCAACCAGGCCGTCATCACGTTCGACCACACCGCGCCTGACACCGGCAGCAACGGCGTCATCGCGGGCGTCATCGACACGGAGGCGCTCATCAATGGCCTCAAAGCGGTCGCAGGTCGCTTGTCCAAGTCGCTCTGCCAAGGCAGCGCGTTCGAGGGCATCGCGAACCAAATCCGTCAGACATCGGACATCCTCAAGGATGGCACCAACAGCGCGGGCAAGCCCTGCGACGGCATCTCGATCGGCATCGGCTTCACCAGCAAGCAGATCGCCAACCCCACCAAGGTCGCTCCCGCGGCGGGGTCCTCGCCCGACCCGTGCGCTCCAGACGACGCTGGCGTGGCGGACGCAGCTGGCGGCGGCTGATTTCAGCCGTTTTTTGATTCCGCACTGGGACCAAGGCCTCGCTCGAAAGAGTGGGGCCTTCGTCTTTTGTCGTTCAGGATTTCGCGCGCGCGATCGCGTGAGGCGCGAGGTGGTGCGCGAACGAGTAGATGCTGATCTGAGGCGGACCTCCGAGGCTCGTCGGGAACAGTGACCCGTCCGCGACGAACAGGCCTTGAACGAAATGGTGCTCGCCCGTGCTCGAGACGACGCTCGTCTTCGGATCGTCTCCCATGCGCATCGTGCCCATCGGGTGAACCGCAGTGAGCGGCACTCCGTGAGGTCGCACGAAATCGGTGGAGAGCGAATCCAGCTCGCTCGCGCTGGTGAGAGTGACCGGCGGTATCGCTGGGATGGTCACCTCCACCGCGCCGCCTGCGAACAACAGTCGCGCGCATGCGATGAGACCCTTGGCGAGCTGGCGTCGATCCGCCTCGGTCATCTCGTAGGTGATGAGCGGTCGCTCGCCCTCCCCCACCTCCACGCGCCCTTCGGTCTCGTCGTGGACCATCGCGGTGAGCACGGCGAGCTGTCCGTAGGCGCGCATCGCCTTCATGTGAGACGCACCAAACCCAGGCAAAGTAGAGGCCGTTCCGATCGGGTGCGCGAACGCCGGAACGATCCACACGCGCTTGTCGGAGCCCTCTTCGAAGTCGAGGTGCTCGGTGCATTCGTACGATTGAGGGATGCCGTACTGGCTGTTCATCACGCGATCGAAGCGCCCGGCGACGACTGCCCCTGGATGGATGCGTAGCTTCTTGCCGATTTGATCGTGAGGGTCGGTGATGCCGCTCTTCTTCGCGAGCACCGCCGAGCCGATCGCGCTCGCAGCGAGCACGACGATCTTGCTCCGCACGTCGACCCACGCTCGCGGAGAGCCAGAGTCCGACCGCGCGATCGCGGACACTCCCGTCACGCGACCGCGCGCGTGGTTGACGCGAACCACTTCGACATCCGCATACACGGTCGCGCCTGCCTCGATCGCTTGAGGTACGACGACCTTGAGCGCGTTCTGTTTGGCGTCGTATGCACACCCCAGCTCGCAGAAGCCGCTCGTCTGACAGCCGACGCGGTTGTGCTTGAGAGGCCCTGATTTCCAGCCGAGCGCGACAGCTCCTCTCCGTAGAGCGTCATTGTTCGGGTTGCGCAGTGCGGCCGGGATCTCGCTGACGGAGAGATCCTTCTCGATCTGCTCGAACGCAGCCCGCATGTCGGCGGGCGCGCAACCGGACACATTGTAGCGCTGACGCCACAGCTCGAGGATCGCGTCTGGCGTGCGCTTGCAGAGGTTGGTGTTGTGCACGGTGCTGCCGCCGACACCGCGACCTTGCAAGACGCGAATCGCGAGATCCTTGGTCGTGCGCCCGCCGCCGTCGGCAAATAGCATCGGGAGCATCTCGTCTTCGCGCTGCGTGAAGTCTGCCGCCGTGTGGTGCCCGCCCTCCTCTAGCGCGACGACCGAGAGTCCTGCTCGCGCGAGCTCGCGCGCCGCGATGGAGCCTCCCGCGCCGGTTCCCACGACGACAGCGTCCACCTCGAGCTTCACGTCGGCCTGTAAATCGCGGCCTCTTACGATGACGCCACGTCCGCTCATTGCCAGCCTCCGACAGGCCGCTTCACGAACGGGCCGGCGTAGCCCATCACCTTCCAAGTGCGCGGGTCGCGGTAGTAGCCCATGAAGACGAGCGCCTTGATGCTCGCGAACGCGCCTCGCATGAGGCCCTGATCGTTCGACTCCATCCACGCGAGCACGCGATCCTGATCCGCGTCGACGAGGTGTGTGAAGCGCGCGGTCTTTTTGATGGCGAGCGGCGCCATGTGCTCGATGAACCCGAGCAAGCGAAGGAGATCTCGACGCAGGAGCGCATGCATGCCAGCGCAGTAGCGATCCACGAAGCCCGCGACGTCCACGTCGTATGCGCTCGGGATCGATTTGTCGGTCGCATCATCTGGCGCTGCGATCCTCGCGGCGATGTGCTCGAGCACGACGAGCTGCCACGGCGCGAGCACGACGAGGCTCGCGCGCCGCTCTTCGCTCACTTCGTAGCCACGCGTCCTCAGGATCGCGACCGCCGAACCGGTGACCAAGAGCGCGCTGCCCAAACCCGCGAGCACTGCGCGGCGGCTCATTTTCCGCGGTTTGTCGCGCCGCAATGCCATGCGCCGATTTGTACTACGATCGCCCCGTGCACGTCTTCGGTCTCACCGGCGGAATCTCTTCGGGCAAGAGCACTGTGGCGGCCCGCTTCCGCGAGCGCGGCGTACCGGTCGTCGACGCCGATCAGCTCGCGCGCAGCGTCGTGTGCAAGGGCTCGGTCGGCCTCGCCGCCATCGTGCGCGAGTTCGGTGAGGACATGCTCTCCGCAGACGGATCGCTCGACCGGAAGAAGCTCGGCGAAATCGTCTTCTCCGACGCGCCCAAGCGCATGTTGCTCAACGCGATCACTCACCCGCTGATCGCCGCAGCTGGCGCCGAGCGCACGCGCGAGCTCGCTTCACGTGGAGAGCCCCTCACCTGCTACGAGGCCGCGCTCCTCCTTGAAAATGGGCTCTCCGAGGTGTTTCGCCCGCTCGTCGTCGTCGCCGCACCGGAAGAGGCGCAGGTCGAGCGCACGATGGCGCGAGACGGGCTGGACCACGACAAAGCGCTCGCTCGCGTTCACGCGCAGATGCCGCTCGCAGAGAAGATCACTCGCGCGGACATCGTGATCACCAACGACTCCACGCTCCTCGAGCTCGTTCGTCGCGCGGACGCCGCTCTGCTTGTGGTGTGCGAGGCGGCGCACGTCCCCATCTCGCGGTATCCGACGCCGTGAGCAACTTCTCCCGATTTCGAACCGGCACATCCTCCAACTTCGAGGACGCCTCCCTCGCGACGAGCGCAGACCCCGACGCGGACTCGCGCGCAGGGCTCGTGCTGTTGTACGCGCAGAACTTCGAAGCGCTCGCGCCTGCCTATCCGTTCTTCACTCACGAGATCGTGATCGGCCGTGATCCTGCTGGTTCCATCTGCATCCCCGAACAAGCCGTGAGCCGCCGTCACGCGCGCATCGCCGCGGAGGGTGACGGTTGGGTCGTGCAAGATCTCGGGAGCCGCAACGGCACCATGGTGCGCGGCGAGTTCTTGCTTGCGCAGCGGCGGTTGCACCACGGAGACGACCTTCGCGTCGGAGACGCAGTCTTCAAGTTCGTGGAGCGCGGCGCAGAGAAGTACCTCCCGTTCCGCATAGACGGATCGGTTCGCGGCGCGCACGCTGACAAGATCTCGGCGCTCGTGGGCGGCGCACAGATGAACGCCATCGGCAGCGACATCGCGCGGATCGCGCCCACTGAGCTCTCGTGCCTCGTGCTCGGCGAGACTGGGACGGGCAAAGAGGTCGTCGCACGCGCCATCCACGACGCGTCCGGCCGGCGGGGAACGCTGGGCGCGATCAACTGCGCTGCGATCCCGCACAACCTCCTGGAGAGCGAGCTCTTCGGCTACAGGCGCGGCGCGTTCAGCGGAGCCGATCGCGACAAGCCCGGGCTCATCAAGCTCGCCGATCAAGGCACGCTCTTCTTGGACGAGATCGGCGACATGCCGCTCGACGCCCAAGCCAAGCTGCTGCGCGTGTTGCAGTCGAGAGAGGTGTTCCCCCTCGGCGCTCAGGCTCCTGAGAAGGTGGACATCCGCGTGGTCTGCGCGACGCACCGCGATCTCCAGAGCTACGTCAAAGACGGCAAATTTCGGGGCGATTTGTACGCGCGCCTCAACGAGCACGCCGTTCGCCTGCCCCCGCTGCGCGATCGCAAAGAAGACGTCTACCTGCTCGCGCGCGCGTTCGCCTCACGCTACGGCCGACCTCAAATCGGGCTCACGTTCTCTTTCATGATCGCGCTCCTGCACTACGACTGGCCGTACAACGTGCGCGAGCTGGAGAGCTGCATCAAGCGCGGCATCGCCCTGACGGACGGCGCGCCCCTCGACGCCGCTCAGCTCCCCGACGCGATCGCCACGCACATGAAGGGCTATGGCAAGAAGCGCGTGGAGGTTACGAGCGAGCCCGCCAGAGAGCGCACGAGCGAGCCGACGAGTTTGGTAGGGCCTGAGCGACGCGGTGCCCCCTCAGAAGCGGAGCTCCGCGCGCTGCTCACCGCCCATGGCGGCAACGTCGCGGCCGTCGGGCGAGTGCTCGGCAAAGAGCGCATGCAGATCCACCGCTGGCTCAAGAAGTACAACATCTCGCTGGACGAGTTCCGTCAGGGCTGATCGAGCTCGCCCACTCCTGCGATGTGCATCACGCGATCGATCGGGCGAAGCACCATCACCATCACGTTCTTGAAGAGCGCGCCGCCCGTGCGCGGATCGAGCGGAGCCGCTACAGGGAGCCTGATGAGGATGTCACCTGGCTCCATGTCATCGGGTCGGGGCGGGTTCGACACGGGGCTCAAATCCTCGTACTCGAAGCGCTCCATGCGCTCGATGCGCACCACGTCGAGCCCTCGAAGCGCCGTGAAATCCATGCTGCGGTTGCGTGACTCCCAGTCCTGCAGAATCTCGCCGCGACTGCGACGCGCGTCCAGCTGGACGATGTTGCTGGGGACGAACAGTTCAGACGCTGAGCTCGGGTTGCGCCGCGCGAACGCCTCGAACACTTTGGACACGACCGCGAAGAGCGCTTCGTTGCCGACGGGCGGCTCGAGCGTGACGACGCCGAGCGCTGGTGCGCGAACCCGCGAGTTGGGCACCGCGGGCTGCGGATCGACGAGCACGCCGTCAGGTTGACGTGGCACCTTCGGGAGCTCGGTAGCCGTCACGAACGACGACCCGCCACACGCGAGTGAGAGCGCGCAGAGAGCGCTAAGCAGGTTCGATCTTCGGGGACTGACCACGCGTGAGAGTCACGATCGCACGATCTGCGACGGCGTTCCAGCGCGGAGGCACGCCGCTCGTGAGACCGGGCGCGTCTAGGCTCTTGCTGCTGGCCTCGTCGAAGTCGCTCGCGATGATCTGAAAATTCATCTGACCGATCTCGGGCGTGCGGCGGCGCAGCTGTTGATCGTCACCGATGATCGCCTCAGCGTCGTTCTTCCCCGCCAACGCGCGGATGCCCATGGTCGCGGCGCCGTGGAGCGCGACGATCGAGTCTCCGTCGGAGACCAACATGTTGCACGCGGCCGGCGTTGCCCCGACCTCCGCGCCGATCGCGTCCACCTGGGCGACAGCGGCGCGCAACGCGTCGACTACGGCCTCTGGCGGAACGATCAGATCGTTGAGCCGTCCAGCGTCGTGCAAGAACGAGAGGAACACGTGGAACACGACCTCGGCGTCGGTCTCGCCGCGGATGCCCCCGCGCAGGAACTCGGGCACGCTCGCGATCATGCGCTCACGCGTCGACTCGAACGCGGGCACTGTGCCTGTCTGCGCGAAGAGCCATTGCCGAAAGCGAAACGGGTGAGCGTTCTCCGTGCGCAGCGTGCCCACGGTAGCGCGACGTACCTGCCCGACGAGCACATCCGTCCGAGCGTCCTCGACGAGCTTGCTGACGTCCACGTCACCTGCGTCCAACGCGGGGCGCCGACGCATGAGGACCTCGCCGCCCTGATAGAAGCCGATGCCCCAACCCGACGCGCCACCGCGCACGCGCAGCGCCTCCGCTTCGTAGGCGAGAGCGCGGCCTGCGAGATCTGCGCGATTGCCGATGATTCCGAACAAGCGTGCCATCGAGTTACTCCGCTAATACCAATACGTTTCGTCGTCGCTTACGAGCCAATTTCAGGCCGAGATAAGTGGGATACCTCCTACCTCTTCAGTCGCTCGAGCTCGCGATCATTCCAAAGCAGAGTCCGTACCAATGAAACATGGGCACGACGCGTCACGCGTCAACGCCTGCATCTTTCGAGTCACGCCCGAGTCCGAGCTTGGCGATGACCGCTTCTGTGCGGCGTTTGACGCGCGCTTCCATGACGTCCGCGACATAGCGCACGATCATCGGCGACGTGGCGGCGAGGACCAGCGCGACCGCCCAAACCGGAACTCCCATGACCTTGTTGTGCCACAGGATGGATACACACGTCACTCCTGCGCACGCCGCTAAGTGACGCGACTCGACTACTTTCCGGGTGGTGGCACGATGAACGGTACGACGTGCTCTTTCGCTTCGAAGCTCGAGCGATAGATCGCCGCGGCGTGTTGCGTGGAGAACGGACCGACGCGAACGCGATACCAAGTGCCTCGGCCAGGGACCTTCGCCTCGAGGACGTAGGCCTTGTGACCACGCGCGCGCAGCTGATCGGCGAACGCGTCTGCCTCGGGCTCCGTTCGGAACGAGCTCACTTGGAGCTGATAGCCGCCGTCATGACCTGCAGACGCCGAAGGCGTGGCAGGCGTCGCGTTCTCGGTCGACTCCGTTGCTGCTCGCGTGAGCGCATCGCGCGGGTGCGTGACCACGGGCGTAGCTGACAACACGTTCTGCGCGGGGAGCGCGACCACCGGCAGCTTGTCGGTCGGCGGCGGAGGCTCGGTCGCGATTGGCGCGGGAGCGTTCGAAGCGCTCGTCGCAGGTGACGTGCGCACGGCTGCGAGCGCGGTCGTCGGGTTGTCGCCGTCGCTCAGCAGCCCGGGGAAGGTCACGTCCTTCGTTGACAAGTCAGTCGCCTTCGCTGGCGTGCCTGCTTTTTGCGCCCTTCCGCGCGTCGCGACGAGATCTCCCAAGGGGTCGACCTTCTTGTCTTGCGCGTCCGACTTTCGCCCAACGAGCGTCACGCCTGCGAACACGATCGCGGCACCACCAAGCGCGACAAGCGCCCATGACCAGAACCTCGGCGCTCGGTTGGCGTCGTCTTCTTGAATCTGCTCGAGGTTGCGCACGTGAACA
>JANYHY010000794.1 GCA_025362165.1 Myxococcales bacterium
GTCCACTGCCCGATAGTCCAGTGACTGCGTCGAGCTGAGTCTCTTCGAGCGTGACGACGCGCCCGACCGCTTCGAACAGCGCGCGCGCAACGAGCATGTCCTGTTCGGTCGCGTGCTCACCTGCAGCGATCGCCGTGGCCCCTGCTTGCACGATCGCTGGGGTGTTCGGCATCGAGCGGACCACGCGCGCACCCGCGGGCAAATGCGCCTCGAGCAGGGAGATGGCGACGCCGGCAGCGACAGAGACGATCAGTTGATCTGCGCGCACGTCGTTCGATACGCCATCCATGACCTTCGTGATCACTTGAGGCTTCACGCTGAGCACGAGCACGTCCACGTCGCGCACGAGGGCATGATTGTCACGGGTCACGTGGACGCCGTGCGTCTTACTCAAGAACGCGAGTCGATCGTCTTTGAGGTCGCTCGCCCAGATGCGCGTCGCGAACGACGGGTCGCTCGCGACGAGCCCTTTGATGAGCGCAGCGGCCATGTTTCCGCCGCCGAGGAAGCCGATCTTCTTGTTGGTGAGTGCCACGAGAGGCGGTTTACCACCGTTCCTCGAGCGACATCAGCGCATCGTGGTGGCGACCTCTGCGAGCGAAACCGCGAGCACTTGATCGACCACTCTGCGGGCGCGCGCTGGATCGTCGCCGAGATCCACCGCGACACGATCGAGGCGAGCGCGCAGCAGCGATTGGCGCGCGGCTGAGGGATCGTCGTGCATCGCGGCGGCGTAGGCCATCGCGAGCGCTTGGAGTTTGTCGTCCGAGGTGATGCTCTTGTAGCGCTGCGCGAGCGCGACCGGCGCTCCGTGGCCCACTTGCGCGAGCGCTTCGTCGCGGAAGCGGCGCGGGAGCGTGAGCTGCCCAACGAAAGCTGCGAGCGAGACGCCGATCCCGGGGACGCGATCGGCGAGCACGTAACGGACTGCGTCCACCGCTGCGAGACCGCTCGCGCGACGCGCTTCCACACGCGCGATCGCTTCGTTGCGGAAATTCTCCACGTCTTGCGGCGCGATCATGAGCTTCTGCGCGATGCTCCGGATCACGGTCTCTTCGCGCGGGTCGAGCGCGTCCCACACCGCCGCGAGCCACGCGCCGCGCATGATCGCCTTGGCGATCGCGGGCTCGAGATCGCCGTACACTTGAAGCGCTTCGGGCGCGACCGGCGCCTCGGTGTAGAGCGGCGCTGCGTCTGCGTCCGGCAAGCCGAGCGACGCCACGATCGACGAGATCGCGCGCGCCTCCTCTGCGTCGATCGGGCCGTCCGCTGCGAACACTGCGCGGAGCACGCGCACGGAAAGAGCGCCGAGGTTCTTCACGCGCGCCACGTCCTTGTCGCTCGGCTTGCTCGAGAACAGCGAGCGCAAGCCGCGCGCGCCGACCTCGAGGGTCACCTTCTCTCCGATCACTCCGCTCATCGGGAGCCACTCGGGCGGATGCACCGGCGCCATCGCACGCGACATGTCGATGAACCACGCGTCGAAGTTCTCGGTCATGCGCGTGATCGGTTGACCTTGCAAGAGAGCGGCGTGCGCGTCCTTGCGGCGCTTCACTGTCGCGTCGATCGCGTCGCCGCCAGCGTCGCCTGGGGCTCCGGCGAGCGCGAACATTATCTCTTCGGTGATCGCGCCGAGCAGCTTGGTCAGCGCGGCGGTCTGTGGGTCTCTGGCTTCTGCGTCGGACATGCGACGAACGGTAGCGCGAACCTCATTCGTCGACGAAGAACATCGACACCAAGCCGCCGAACGTGATGAACACGCCAAATCCTGCCGCGATGAGGCCACCGGCGAAACCCCAGAGGAGCTTGGACGTGAGCTGCTCCTCGGTTCGATTGGTGACGATGAGCTCGCCAGGACCGTCGCCGCCGAGCGCGTACATCACGAGCTGATTGCCTGGGACCATGCGGTAGCCGTCGCTCACGGGCGGACCCGGCTCGCGTCGCGAAGGACCGATCGCGTAGATGGGGCTGTCCGGCGAGATCACTTGCTCGCTGAAGCGCATGCGCTTGTTCGTACCGATCCACGACGTGCTGGAGATCCCGCGGGAGGCCAAGAACGCTTGGATGTGCGGCTGCGCGTCGCTGAACATTCCGGAGCTCGCGATGGTCACGGTGTCGACGATCACGTTCGCGCCGTTCGCGTCGATGCGCGCGAGCTGTCCCGAGCCGTCGTCGACGTAGAATGGACGTTGATCGAGCTCGTCGACCATCGAGGCCCAGTAGCCGCTCCGGCCGGTGCTCCGATACTCCTGGACTTGGACCTTCACCCACACGCCCGTGCGCCCGCTGAATGGCGCCATCACGACGCCTTGATCGCCAGGCACCACGCGGCCCTTGATCTCGACGGGCCCGTTGCCGTGTGCCTGCGCGATCGGGGACGTTGGCGTCGCGATGATGCGCCCACGACGCTTCATGTTCTTGATGTTGAAGAGAGCGATGACGCCTCCGATGAGGAAGATGATGCCGCCACCGACGATGAGGAACGCACAGACGCTCGAGTCCATCGGACGATGATACCGATGGCAGCGGGAAAAATCCCCTAGCGCGCAGAGGGAAGTGGGAGAACCACCGCGCCGAGGGCGCCGCCTTTGGATGGGCTGAGCGTGATCTCGAGCTGCCGGCGCAAAGGCACGCAGACCGCATGCGTGGCGATGTCGCAGACGACCATCTCCAGATCGCCCGAAAGCTTGCCCCCGCTGGTGCCTCCCATGAGCTCGATCGGGATCTCGAACCCCTTGGCGACGTCGCGGCCGAACGCGCTGATGTCGCTCGGCGTCACCGTGAGTCCGTCGCTCGACACCCATCGCACCGCGAACGGCGCGTCGTCGTTGACGCCCGTACCGTCCGGTAGCTTCCAAGAGACGTGGAGCGACGACTTGCCATCTGGCACGGCGACCTCGATGGCGTCGAAGCGATCCTTCGGGCGCTTGGTCACGCTCGGGGCGCTGACCGCGGCTCCTGGTGCTGACGCGGAGACGCTCGCGAGCGGCGGAGCGGGCTGTTCCTTCTTTTCACAAGCGACCAAGTACAAGAGCGACACGACAGCTAGCGCACGCATGAATTCGACACTGTAGCTCACTCAGATCATTCGTAGCGCGGCGGCCGCTCCCCAGCCGAGGCCCATGAGCAGAGAGAGCGCACCTGTCGCCGTGAGGACGATTCGACCCGCTCTGTCGGCGTGAAGGAGTCGCGCGAGCGGAACTCCTGCGATCCCTGCGAGGCCGGCCATACCGAGCATCGCGCCCGCGCCATAGAGTCCCAAGAACAACAGACCAGACGCCAACGACGGCGAGCGGGTGGCGGCCAACGCAGCGAGCGCGCCGCTGCCTGCGAGGCCATGCAGCACGCCGATCGCGAGGGGGCGCAGGGCGTGAGGTCGGGCGTGTGAATGAGGCTCCCGCGCGTGAAAAGCTTGCTGCAGCGCGCGCGCCCCCAAAAAGACGAGCATCACGCCGACGGCCAATTCGAAGCTCTCTTCCAATGCGCGCGGCATGTGAGCGCGCAACGTCAGCAGCACTCCGCCGACGACCAGCAGCATGAGCCCATGCCCGAGACCCCATGTTGCCGCGAAGCGCATGCTGTTCTTCGCCGAGCGCTGTTGCGCGACGAGCGTGGAGACCGCCGCGAGGTGATCAGGCTCCGTCGCGTGACGGACGCCGCTCGCCAAGCCGAGGACACATCCGACGAGCGTGAGCCACATGGGGACTGCGTAGCATGTTTTTGACTATTCGTAACACGCCCAGTACGACACCCCCGAGCGGGGCCTTGATAGAATGCTAACAAGCATCATTCGTCCCAGAAACGGGCGGCGATCGGGGACCAGGCGAGGACGCGTTCGGCGCCTCGTGCGAGCGCGAGCAGCGTCTCGTCGAGCCCGAAGAGGCGCAAACCCGTGCGCAAGATCGCTTGCGGCGCGGGCGCGGGGTTGAGCGGCGGGACGTGGCCCCATGGTGAGCCGACGACCGCGACATCCACACTCGCGACGTCGAGGCCTGCGCGCTTGCACGCGAACGCGACCGCTGCGTCGAAGCCGCCGAGCTCGTCGACGAGCCCTCGCGCGTGCGCGTCGCGGCCGGTCCACACGCGACCCTGCGCGACGACCTCGATCTCCTCTCTCGTCTTGTTGCGACCGCGCGCGACGATGTCGATGAATGAGTCGTAAAACCCGCCGATTTCGCGATCAAGGGCCTCACGCTCGGAGGCGTCGAGGATCTTGCCCGGCTCCATGACGCCCGCGTGCGCTCCGCGTTGCAGGGTCTCGGTGACGATGCCGAGCTTGTGAAAGAGCGGATCGGTGACGATGCGCGCGGCGACGACTCCGATGGAACCGGTGATCGTCGTGGGCTGCGCGACGATGTGGTGAGTGGCCGCTGCGACGTAGTAACCGCCGCTCGCGGCGACGTTCGCCATGCATGTGACGAGCGGCTTCTCTCGCGCGAGCTGCTCGAGCTCGTGGTGCATGCGATCGCTGGCGAGCGCGCTGCCTCCAGGCGAGTCCACATGGAGGACGACCGCGCGCACGCTCCGGAGCATTCGCGCCGAGCGTATCGACGCGATGATTCGCTCGTCGCTCGCGATCCTCCCGGCGAACAGGGACGGCGCCTCTCCGACAATCGGACCGTGGACGCGGATGACTCCCACGAGCGGACGGCGACGCACGCGCGGGAGCAAGCGCAGATTTCGCCGATCGAGGTAGCGCCACGCACCGACGAGCGTGGCAGGACTGCCATCGCGGCCGAGCGCTTCGGGGAGTCCGTCTTCGTAACAAGCGCCGTCCACCAAGCCAGCTTCGACCGCCCGGCTCGCTCGATAGGGCGCGCCATCGATCAACTCCTTGGCGCGCGCTTCCTCGACCTTGCGCCCGCTCGCGATCGCAGTGACGAGCGAGCCATACAACTCGTCGAGGAGCGCGCCGACTTGCTCTTTCTGTGGCTCGCTCATCGAATCTCTGGAGAGCGATTCCCCGGCTGATTTGTAGGCTCCGCGGGCGAGCACGTCCGCTTGAACTCCGAGCTTGTCGAGGGCGTTCTTCACGTAACGCGTGCTCGACACGAAGCCGACGGGAGCGAGCGTCGCCTGCGGTCCCACGAGCACACGGTCCGCCGCGCACGCGACATAGAACTCTTTGTTTCCACCTCCGAGCGGGAGGTGCACGACGACCTCTTTGCCGCTCGCGCGCAGCTTGACCAGGATGTCGCGGAACGCCGTCGCGGTCGCCATACCCGCAGAAAACCCTCGTAAAATGATCAAGAGCCCGCGCACTCGCGAGTCCTTGCTTGCCTCCTTCACCACCGCTCGCAGCGACTCGAGCGACGTGGTCTTGCGCGAATTGGGATTCAGAAACTCGAAGCGCGGCCGCCGCGTGAGCTCCACGACCGGTCCATCGACCTCGATGTAGAGCCAGACACCGGACGGCATTCTCCTCCGAAGAGCTCTCAGCGGCGCCCACAACGGAAGGAGAACCAACCGGAAGAGCCAATGGAGGAGTCGAAACACGAGGCGACTATAGGCTTGTTTTCCCTGGCAATCATCGGACTGACGCTTATCGTGAATTCTGAATGAAGCTCTACGTGATGCGACACGGACCTGCCGAGGACTTCGCGACGACCGGTCGTGATTTCGACCGCGCTCTCACGCCGAGCGGCAAGGAGCGCGTCCTTCATGTGGCCCAGTCGCTGGTGAAGGCGGGCGAAGCGCCGCGAGTGATCGTGTCGAGCCCGTTGGTTCGAGCCAGACAGACCGCGGAGCTCGTCGCGCCGTTCGCCTCGGATTCGAACGCTGTCTTGATCCACGAAGCGCTCGCGCCAGGCGGTGCTTGCGCGGCTCTCGTGCGTTCACAAGCGAAAGGCGGGGCTCGTCGTTTGATGGTCGTCGGTCATGAGCCGGACCTCTCGGAGCTCATCGCGGACCTGCTGGAGAGCGTCTTCAGGCAGGACATGCAGAAGGCGATGGTGGTGGGTCTGCGACTCGAGGGAGAAGGTCCAGCGGAGTTGAGGTTCGTCCTCGAGCCGAAGGGGCTCGCGCTCACCCGCGCTTGACCCCTCCAGACCCCCCCGTCAAGCCGTTTCGCCACAGCCGGATTTCGGCGGTCCGCGTGTGGTTTGGGGGCTTAAGGCCACGTGTCTAACACATTATAAATACACGTGAAAATGTCGTTCCTTGACAATGGAGGACCCTTCTCATACGCGAATGGGGAGACTCCTTCATGGCCGCCCGAACCTCCTCCGCATTATTGCCACTTTCGATCAGTCGACAACGCGGCAAGCAGCTCGCGCGACCGATGGGAGTGGTCGCCATTCGCATCCCAGAGCGGGTCACTCTAGACGCCGTCCCTCAGCTCACGCCTCGGCTCTTCGTTCACGAGGGCGCTCGGCAGTCGCTCGAGCGGCGCCTCACCGCAGCGCTCCCCCGGCCCGTCAGCCTGAGCATCACGGACAACCGGCACGCCATCATCACGCACTCCGAGGAGCGGGGCGTCCTGCACACCCGCATCCACCACATGTTCCTTGATGCTCCCCAGCGCGTCGTCTCGGCGTTGGTTCGCTACGTCAACAACGGCGATCGCAAGTCGAGTGAGCTCATCGGCCACTACATCGAGTCCAACACTCAGCGCCTCGCGAGGCGGTCACGCAACCTCAAGCTCTCCACCCAAGGCAAGCACCACGATCTCCTGCAGATCTTCCAACAGCTGAACGAGAAGTACTTCGACGGTCGCATGAACGCGCTGCTCTCGTGGGGGACCCGTCGCAAGACGCCGACGCAGAAGCGCAAGGCCATCAAGGTGGGGAGCTACTCTCCGCAAGAGCGCGTGATTCGCATTCATCCTGCGCTCGATCGCCCGTGGGTGCCGCGGTACTTCGTGGCGCACGTGATGTTCCACGAGATGCTGCACCACGACATGCCCCAGACAACGCGAGGGCCTGGCCGACGCACGATGCATCCGCCGGAGTTCGTGGAGCGCGAGCGGGAGTACCGCCACCATGACCGCGCGCTCGCGTGGCAACGCGCGCATCTCTCGCGACTCTTGCGGAGCTAGACCGTGCGGCGGGGCTGGGTGTTGCTCACGTTGCTCGCCTCGTGCGGCTCGTCTCCGTCCAGCCCTGCGCCGACTCACCGCGTGATCGACCTGGAAAATGGGTGGATCGCGACGCTCGACTCCAGCGGTCAGCTCACGATCAAGCGCGATGGAGAGACTTGGCTCGCCACCAAACCAGGGACTCCGATCCTGTCGCGCGTGACCGACAACGACTCGCCCGCGGGTTGGCATGACCCGAAGAAGCTCGACCCGACGCTCCTCGAGCGAATCGACGATCGCGCGATCACGATCGAGAAGGCGGCTCCGGGTGTCCTGCACATCAAGACCACCGCAGACGACGCGTCGACCGTGCTCGTGTCGCTCGCGCTCGCGGCAGACGACAAGGCGTTCTACACGGGACTCGGCGAGCGCTTCGATCACGTGAGCGCGCGCGGGCAAGTGATCCCGATGCAGCTCGAGATCGACGCGAGCTTCGAGTCGGGCACCAACGACAAGCACGTACCCATCCCGTTGTTGGTCGCGAGTCGGGCGCAGGGCGGCGGAGTGGGCGTGCTCGACTACACGAGAGAGAGCGGCGCGTTCGATGTCGCCAAGTCCGACGCATCGCTCATTCGAGCCACTTTCGAGGGCAAAACTGCTGATATTTATCTGTATGTTGCAGACAATCCGCTGGCGGTCACAGCGGCGTTCTCGCGACAGACGGGTCTGCCGCGCAAGCTCCCGCGCTGGGCGCTCGGGCCGATGTATTGGCAGAACGAATGGACCAACGACACTGAGCTCCTGGCGATGGCCGCGGACTTTCGCAAGCGACACGTCCCGACCACGACGTTCTGGATCGATAACCCGTGGCAGGTCTCGTACAACGACTTCACCCTCGACCCGAAGCGCTTCGTCGACGCGCCCGCGATGATGAAGAAGTTGAAGGACCTCGGCTACCGCGTCATCGCGTGGTCGACACCTTACGTCGAGCACCCGAACGGAGCTCCGACGGATCCGGCGCAAATGGAGTTCGCGAGCCTCGACGCGAAGAAGTATTTCGTTCGCTTCAGAGACGGCGCCACGTTCTTCGCGCCCGGTCTGAATGAGAAGCAGGGCTTCGGGATGATCGATTTCACGAGCACCGACGCCAGCCTGTTTTGGACATCACAAGCAAACAAGGCTGTTTTGGCGGGCTTTTCTGGCTTCAAGCTGGACTACGGCGAAGACGTGATCCCGAACTTGTTGGGCGCTCGACTCGACGTCGTCTACTCGGACGGCACCACCGATCGCACCGCGCGCGCCTATCCGCTCTACTACGCGCGCTCGTACCACCAGGCGCTCGACAATCAGACGGATGGCGCGTTGATCGTTCGGGCGTCCGGGCTCGGCGGCGCGGCGATCGCCGACATGGTGTGGCCCGGAGACATCCAAGCGCAGTTCGAGCGATACGGCGAACCGAACGGCAAAGGCCTCAAGTCGGTCGGCGGACTGCCCGACTCGCCCGTGTGCGCGGTGACGCTCGCGGTGAGCGGCTTCCCTTGTTTCGGCGCGGATACCGGCGGATTTCGGGGCTATCCGACGAGAGAGTCGCTCTTGCGTTGGTCGGAGCAGAGCGCGCTGAGCGTGATCATGCAGCTCGGCGGAGGTGGTCCTTCGCACGCACCGTGGGCTGCGTTCGACGAGGCGGCAGGGACGATCTACGCACAGCTCGCGAGCCTGCACACGCAGCTCGAGCCCTACCTCTCGAGCACGCTACGTGAAGCGGAGACCGTGGGAACACCGAGTGTTCGTCCGTTGCCGTTCGTCTCAGCGCCGAACGATCAGGACGCGCAAAATTTCGCGGATGACGAGTACGAGCTCGGCGGCGATCTCTTGGTCGCGCCCGTGGTCGCGCCTGGAGTCACGTCACGAAAGGTGCATTTTCCAGCTGGATCGTGGGCCAATTACTGGAATGGCGGCGGGCCTATCGTGGAGGGAGCGACCTTTGAGGTTCCTGCGCCTCTTGGTCAGCCGCCGCTGTTCGTGCGCGCAGGGGCGGTCATCCCCATGCTTGGCCCCAACGTCGACACGCTCGAGCCGTCGACTGATCCATCGACCGTCAGCGCGGCGAGCAACAACGAGGTGGACTCGTGGAGCTTCGTCCAACCCGGCACGCACGCAGCGAGCTGGGACGACGGTGCGAGCGTGGCGATCACCGACGACACGAAGGGCATCACGATCGCATTCGTGAGGGGAAAACAGGCGTCTACGCTCATCGCCACCCTGATCGTAAGCGTGCCTACGAAACCGGGCCCAGTCACGAAGGTCAGTCAGAACGGCGCGCCCCTTACGGCGTACCCCGACGAGACCGCGCTGCGCGCTGGGACCACTGCCGGTTTCGTCATCGATGGTGTTCGGGTGATCGTCCGCATTTCGGGAACGTCCACCGCGCTCGTCGAGTAGAAGAGAGGCCGTCCATGGAGCTCACTCCCGGCACCCTGCTCGGCGGTCGATACCGCGTGGGAGCGCTCCTCGGCAGCGGCGGGATGGGATCGGTGTACGCCGGCGTGCAGGAGGGGCTCAACCGAAAGGTGGCGCTGAAAGTGCTGCACCCGCACCTCTCCGGTGAGCGTGAGCTCATCGAGCGGTTCAAGCGCGAGGCTCACTCGATCGCGACGCTCGCGCATCCGAACGTCGTCCAGATCAACGATTTTCAAACCAACGAAGGCGAGCCGCCGTTCATCGTGATGGAGCTGCTCGAAGGCGAGAGCCTCAACCACCTCCTCAAGCGAGAGTCGCAGCTCCCTCCCGAGCGCGTCGCGTACATCGCAGTGCAGGTGCTGTCGGCGCTCGGCGCGGCGCACAGAAGCAACATCGTTCACCGCGACATCAAGCCCGACAATATCTACCTCTCGTCGACCAGCGTGCAGGCCGATCTCGTGAAGGTGCTTGATTTCGGCGTCGCGAAGGTGCTGCGCGACGACAAGGATCCGAAGATCACTCGCACGGGCTTCGTCGTCGGCACGCTCTCGTACATGGCGCCAGAGCAAGCGAAGGGAGAGCCGCTCGACGGTCGCGCAGACCTTTATTCGCTAGGCGCGGTGATGTACTTGGCGCTCGCGGGTCGCAAGGCGTTCGACGCTGGGTCGACCCCCGCGCTGGTCGCGCAGATCTTGAGAGACTCGCCCGTGCCGCTCGCGGCCGTGCGTACGGACATCGACACCAAGCTCTCGGACATCGTGATGCGTGCGCTCGAAAAGGATCGCGACAAGCGCTTCGCGAACGCTGAAGCGATGGCGACGGCGCTCACGCCGTTCGCACGCGCGACCACTGCGATGGCAGAAGTGCGACCCACCGATCCGCACCCTCACGCGCTCTCTTCGGTGCCCACGGTGCGTCACGCGGCGGCGACGACCGAACCACCGGCCACCACCGAGCCGCAGGCCGCGGCGACGACGGACGAAGATCCGATCTCGAAGGCTCCCGAAGGGCAACGACGACCACGACGAACGCCAGTGCCCGACGCGGCGCCGGAGACGACGTTGCGCTCGCACGCCGAGCGCAAGGCGACGCTGCCCTCCAATCTCGCGCCCATGCCGTTGATGATCCAATCGTCGGCGTCGCTCAATCCCGAGCTCCATACGGCCGCGGAGAGTCTCTCGCCCGCGCCTGAGATCGTGCAAGCGAGCCCAGCGCAGCGTGTCCATCTCCCGCCGCAGGAGAAGGAGAAGAAGTCTGCGCCGCTACTCTGGTTGGCGATCACGCTGGTGCCGCTCACTCTGATCGCCCTGTTCGGCGCGTTCTATGTGACGAAGATCCTCCTCAGCCCGACACCTTCGGCCAGTGGCACGCTGACTGCGCCACTCTCATCGACTGTCATTCCCGCGCCGTCGGCAGACGCGACGGACACCGCGCCTCCCGCGAGCGCGACCACCGTGCAAGGTCTCGCGGCTTCGGCGGCTCACTCGATCAAGCCGACGCACGTGACGCAAGCGCCGTCCGGGTCGAGCACTCCGAGCGCAGGCCGAACCGAGCTCGTCGATCCCTTCAACGGGCCAGCGCCGTCCTCGACGACAAGCGCGAGTCCACCTCCCGCGACCAGTCCCACCACGAGCTCGACCGCTCCGGCGAGCACGAGCTCAGCGCATCACGGAAACGGGAACGGGAACGGAAATGGCCACGGTCACGGTCAAGACCTCAACCCGTTCGAATAACCCAAGCTAGGAGCGGGTGGTTTTCGCCGAGGGCAAGCGAGCAAGGTTCGCCGCTATCGGCCCACTCCTAGCGTGAACAGGACGCGGGACCACAGCTCGATGAGCACGCGACGGCTCGGCTTGTGTTCGAGCGCCCACTCGACCGAGGTGGCTTCGACGAAGCCGATCCAGCCGCGCAGCGCCAGTTTCAAGCTCGCGCGTGCCGCTGCGCTCTCTGGCGCCGGCGTGCCCACCATCATGCGCGCGATCAGATCCTGTCGCGTGCGTTCGACGATCGCGGCAACATCGGGATCGGCGCCGATCCCACCGCGCATCAGTGCCGCGTACGCTTTGCTGTGTCGCTCCACGAAATCCAAGTACGCCATCAAGCCGCGCTCGAGGCGCTCGAGCGGAGGCAGCGACTCGGGTGTCATCGTCTCTTCGGTCAAGCGGCGAGCGGCCTCGCGCACGGTCGCCACGTAGAAGTCTCGCTTGGTCGGGAAGTAGTGATAGAGCAGGCCCTTGCTGATCCCCGCGCGCTTGGCGAGCTCGTCGATCGAGATCTCGTCGTAGGGCTGCGCGGCGAACTCGCGCAAGCCGAGCTCGAGCAGCTGCGTCTGTCGCTCGTCTTTGCCCAATCGCTCGCGCGGGTGGGCCTTTGCTCTCGCCATCGCTATTGACTATAGTTCAATAGAATCTAGATTCAAAGCATGCCGGATGGAAGCGCTCGTGAGATTCATCCGCGAACCGTCGAGCTCGACTACGCGAAGGTCCCTCGTCACTGGATGGGCGGCAGCATCGTCGGCACGCACATCGCGAACGGCGTGAACCTGCTCTTTCCCGCGGGCGAGCGCTTCTTCGTTCGCAGCGTGCACGCACACCTTCATCGCGTGACCGACGCGTCATTGCGCGCGCAAGTGAAGGGCTTCTTCGGACAAGAGGGCCGGCACGCCAAGGAGCACGAGCGCTTCTTCAAGGTCCTCGAGGCGCAGGGCTACGACGTCGCGCGCTTCTTGGCGATCTACGAGAAGGTCGCTTATGGGTTCATCGAGAAGGTGTCGAGCAAGGAGCTCCGCCTCGCCACGACCGCCGCGTGCGAGCACTTCACTGCGCTCTTGGCTGAGAACGCGCTGAGTGCGCGCTTCTTGGACGACATCGCCCCCGCCGCGATGCGCGATCTTTTGTTGTGGCACGCGGCCGAAGAGATCGAGCACCGCGCCGTCGCGTTCGACGTGCTGCAAGCAGTCAATCCGAGCTACTCCCTGCGTGTCGCTGGGCTCGCCATGGCGACCGCCTGCCTAGGAGGATTTTGGATCG
>JANYHY010000814.1 GCA_025362165.1 Myxococcales bacterium
CGGCCATGACGTCGCGTGGGTCGACGCGAGCTCGGGGGCGTTCGTCGACGCGCTCGCCACGTCGCTCGGCGCGAGCTCGGAGGATGCGCTCTCTGCGCTGCGCGCGCGCGGGGACGTGCTGGTGGTGATCGATGGCGCGACGAGCGGCGATGCCCGCCTCGATTGGCTGCAGCGCCTCGACGACACCCGAGTCCTGTTCACCTCACGTGATCGCCTCGACGGTACGCAGCTCGTCGATGTGGCGGTGCTCGAGCCGAGAGACGCTCGAGCGCTCTTCGAGGAGCAGGCCAAGCGGCGCGGGCATGCGGTCTCGGCGGAGGACGAGCCGCTGGTGCTCGAGATGATGCGATGGCTCGACGGATTGCCGCTCGCCATCGAGCTCGCCGCTGCGCGCACGTCGATCATGTCCGTCCGCGATTTGCACGCCAGGCTGCGGGCGGGCTTCGACGTGCTCGGTGGATTGGGCGCTGCGTTGGAGACCGCCCTCGATGTGTTGACCCCAACAGAGCGGGACGCTATGGCGCAGCTCTCTGTGTTTCGCGGCGGGTTTCGGCTCGATTCTGCGGAGGCGGTTGTCGAGGTGGGCGCGCCGGCGTTGGAGGTGATCGCGGCGTTGCGTGACAAGTCAATCGTCGCGCGAGATGGCGAGCGCCTCCATGTCATGGGCGTGATGCGCGAGCGCGCGGCGATGTTGGCGGACCCTACGATCTTGGCCTCGGCGGAGGAGCGCCACGCCGCGCACTTCGGCGCGCTCTGTGAGCGCCTCGCGAAGGGCGATCGCAAGAGCCTCCTCGCGGAGCGCGAGAACGTACTCGCGGTCGCCGAGCGGATGCTGCGCAAGAGACCTCTGACCGCGCGACGCGCCGAGCCGGCTCTGCGCGCGATGTCGGCGCTCGGAGACGCGCTCCTCGACCTCGGGACGCTCGACGCGTTCGAAGCGCTGCTCGAGCCAACGCTCGTGGCAACTCAAGGCTCGGGCGCCAAGCCTTCACTCGTAGCGTCCATGGTGCTCACGCGCGGCACGCTGCGTTTGCGCCGCGGTGATGTTCAGTCCGCGACGCGCGACCTGCTGCACGCACTTGGAGTAGCGACGACCGTGCATGATCGATTGCTCGAGGCGCGAGCGACCTTGGAGCTCGGACATGCCCTCGAACTGCGCGGAGATGACGCCGCTGCGCTGGAGCACTTCGAGCGTTCCGCGGCGCTGTTCGACTCCGAGGGCGACACGATCGATCACGGCCGCGCGCTGCAGGCAGCAGGGTCGTCGTTGATGCGAGCGGGTCGCGCGACCGAGGCTCTCGCGACGCTCGAACGGGCGATCGCCGCCTGTGAGGCTTCCCCCGACGACGCGAGCGCGGCGAGGATCGCTTGGGCGCGCGCTGCGCTCGATGCCGGAGACGCGCACGGGGCCAGATCCAGGATCGAACAGGCACGCGCGACGCAGCTGTCGCCGAGACTCCAGGCGCGCGCGTCATGGGTGGACGGCATGCTCGCGCTCGAGCGCGCAGAAGCGACTGCTGCTTGCACCGCGCTGCGCTCGGCGTCGAGCGATTTGCGCGCGATGGGGGTGGTGCGCGAGGCGATGCGAGTGGAGCTCGCTCTGTCGCTCGCAGAGCGCGAACGTGGGCGCGAGGGGGAAGCTTACGTCCTCGCGAAGTGCGCGCTGACGGGTCTGCGCGATGTCGACCCAGACGGCGCAGCGATCGCTTGCGCGCACCTCGCCGTGCTCGAGCTCGAAGCGGGGCGCGCCGACCTCGCGCGAACGTTACTCGGCAGCGTCGCGACCACGCGCTCGGCGGAGGCGAACGATCTGCTCGTGGCCGCGCAGCTGCGCCTCGACCCTGCGTGGCCAGCGCCACCTCCGACGACCACGCACGGCCGCGCCGCGCGGCGCATATGGCAGAGCAAGCCTCCTTCGAAGCGACCGCCTCCTCCAGATGACGCGCTCTTGATCGGCGCGAACGCCAGTTGGTTTCGTGCTCCTCAAGGCGAGCGCGTCAACCTCGAACGCCGCCGCACACTCGCGCTCCTGCTCGCGCACCTCGCCTCCGCCACATCCAGCGTCGCATCGAGCGAGCTCGTCGCGGCGGGCTGGCCAGGCGAGAAGATCATCGCCTCCGCAGGCGCCCACCGAGTCCGCGTCGCCATCGCGACCTTGCGCAAGCTCGGCTTGAAAGACGCGATCGTCACCACCGTGGACGGTTACACGCTCGCCAAGGACATCACGGTAGTTCACGTCGACTGAACGCATTCGAAGCCGCATTTGATCGGCTTTGATGCGTCATTGATGGTGCCTGCCTCGTATCACTTCACACGAGTCGCGCAGCGCTGAATGACGCGCTCTTTCCGAGCAATGGTGCTCGGAGTGGGCCCGGTCCGTCGTTTGGTGCTGCGCGGCTCGACTATTCGCCTTTATGCTCGTCCGTCCATGGCAACCAAGAAGACGGGCAAGAACGCGAGCGGCAAGAAGACGCTCTGCATCGACATCGGCGGTAGTCACCTCAAGGCGATGGTGCTCGACGAAAGGGGGCACGCGACGACGGAGCGCGCGCGCATCGACACCCCACGACCTGCGACGCCCAAGGCGATCCTCGCCGCGCTCGTGTCGCTCGTGGCCCCGCTCGGAACGTTCGATCGAGTCTCCGTCGGGTTCCCGGGAGTGGTCGTTGACGGCATCACCAAGACCGCGCCCAACCTGCACCCGCAGTGGAACAGCTTCCCGCTCGCGCGCGAGATCGAGCGGCGGATGAAGAAGCCAGTGCGCGCGCTGAACGACGCCGGAGTGCAGGGCTACGGGATCGTCAAAGGCAAAGGCACCGAGATGGTGCTCACCCTCGGCACGGGCATGGGCTGCGCGCTGTTCGTCGACGGCAAGTACGTCCCGAACCTGGAGCTCGCGCACCACCCGTTCCGCCGCAAGAAGACCTACGAGGACTACATTGGGATCAAGGCTCTCAAGAAGGTCGGCAAGTCCAAGTGGAACGCCCGTGTGCGCAGCGTGATCGATCTCATCGAGCCCATCTTCAACCCGACTGTGATCTACCTCGGCGGAGGCAACGCGCAGAAGCTGTCCATCAAGCTGCCTGCCAACGTGAAGATCGCCGACAACGTCGCAGGCCTCTTGGGTGGCATCGCGCTTTGGCGCGATCAGCGCTAGTCTATCCGCTTACGCGGGAGTTCCGATCGAGCTCCAACTTGGGAGTATGACCATGTCTTTGAGCCTGAATTTCAAGGTGCTCGTGGGTGCGGCTGTGTTGGTCGCTGGAGTCGCCGCGGCGTGCGCGCAGAGCGCAGCAGTCGACACCACGATTCCGGTCGAGTGCACCGGTGGGCAAGTCATCTGCAATGGTGTTTGCGCGGACCTGCCCAATGACACGGAGAACTGCGGGTCCTGCGGCTTCCAATGTCCCGCCGGTCAGGCCTGCGCCTCGGGCAAGTGCGCGACGACGTGCCCCAACGGCGACAACATCTGCAAGGGGGCCAACGGCAAATCATCGTGCGTCAACGTTCGCACGGACAACACCAACTGTGGAGTGTGCGGCAAGTCGTGCACGACAGGTCAGGTCTGTTTCAACAGTGTTTGTAACTCCACATGCGG
>JANYHY010000884.1 GCA_025362165.1 Myxococcales bacterium
CTCAGCGGCGTGATCGTCGCGTTGGGGCTCGTGTGGTTCATTCTGCGCATCGTGACTGGACCGTAGTCCGACTGTGGCTGGCGAAGCCAATTGACGTCGCCTGCGGCGAACGTCAACGGCCTTCGGCAAGTGGAGGTGCCGTTGGCACGCCCCAATCCGCTCGTTGTTGTCGTTCGCCGAAGGCGACGAGAAGTTTTTGGGACGCTTTCGGCGAACTCACACGTAGTCTGGAACACATGAGTGGATGGGTCGCGCTCGTTGGGCCTGAGATCGAAGAGAACCTCTCGCTGCGTTACATCGCGTCGTCGCTCGCGACCGCGGGTTTTCGCGCCGAGATCGTGCCGTTCAACTCCGAAGGTGACTTCGCGAGCGTGATCGCCACGGTGCTGAACGGGCCCGAGCCGCCCATCTGCGTAGGCCTCTCGCTCGCGTTCCAGTGGCGCGCGCGTGACTTCCTCGCCCTCGCCGTGGCGCTCCGTGAGAACGGGTACAAAGGCCACATCACCATGGGCGGCCACTTCGGTACGTTCGCCGCCAAGGAGATCATGATCGACTTCCCCGAGGTCGACACGATCGTGCGGCAGGAAGCCGAGCTCACGATGCTCGCGCTCTGCCAAGCGATCGACGGCGGCCAGGACTTCTCGCAGATGCCTGGCCTCGCGCTCCGGACGGCGGACGGCGCGGTGTACCTCACCGAGCACCCGACCCTCCCCGATCTCGCGACGCTCCCGCGACTGATCGGCGCGGAGAGCCCGCGTCGTGCTTCGATCACGGCATCGCGCCGCTCGTCTCGAGCCGAGGCTGCTACGCGAACTGCTCGTTCTGTTGCATCGCCGCGTGGCACGAGGAGAGCTTGCCCGGAAAGCGCTACCGCGTGCGAGACGTGAACGACGTCGCGGACGAGATGGTCGAGATGAAGAAGGAGCGCGGCATCGACATCTTCGTGTTCCACGACGACAACTTCTTCGTCCCCGGTCACAAGCGAAACAAGGAGCGCTTCAGCGCACTCGCGGATGCCCTAGAAAAGAAGGGGATCGGCGATTTCGCGACGGTCGTGAAGGCGCGCCCTACGGACTGTGATCCAGAGGTGTTTCACATCCTCAAGCACCGACTCAACTGCATCCGCGTCTACATTGGCATCGAGACGGACGCAGACCAAGGCCTGCGCACGTTGCGTCGCTGGGCCAAGAGCAGCCAGAACCACGACGCGATCGATCTCGTGCGCGAGCTGGATCTCTACACTTGCTACAACATGCTCATCTTCGATCCGGACACGACTCTGGACGACCTCGAGCGCAACATCGCGTTCATGCGGCACGCCCCGGAGTACCCGTCGAACTTCGGACGCGTGGAGCTCTACGCCGGCACGCCGCTCCTCGATCGGATGCAGAAGGAGAACCGCGTGCGCGGCGACTACCTGCAGTGGGACTACGATCTCGGGAGCGTCGAGGTGGAGCGCGTCTTCACGCTCGCGATGGATTGCTTCATGCCGCGCAATTTCGGCGACGAGGCGCTCTCCAACCGCATCATGGGCACGCGCTTCGACGTAGAGGTCGTGCGGCACTTTCACAAGGATGTCTACGATCCCGCTTGGCTCGCCGAAGGCAAAGCGCTCAGCAGCATTCTGGCGCTCGACGGCGCGGACGGCCTCGACGCGATCGTGCAGCACGTCAAGGCTGGGGCGCCCATTGCGTCGGACGCTGAGCTCGTCGCGCGCGTCTCGAGCCAGCTCCGCGCGACAGAGGTGCGTGTTCGTGATCGCTGTCGCCAGCTCGCGCGGGACATCTCCAACACCGTAAAACAAGGCTTCTCACTCACGGAGCTCGGCGATCGCGTCGCGACGCCGCTGCAGACCCAGCGCGCGATGAGCGTGGCCATTGGTCACTAATGGCGCCCGAAGAGCCGCCTCGTGCGAGCACCGTCCGCCACCTTCGCAAGATGATGGCAGCGGCTGCAGCGCTCGGCGTCGCGGCGGTCACGACGAGGAGCGCGAGCGGTCGCAGCGAGACGCGCGACGTGTCGATCACGCCAGACGCTTCTCGTCCGGACACTGGGGCGATCGATGGTGGTCCCGACGCGGACCCGTGCGGTCCGAACGGTCCGAACGCGTACGGACCTCAGTGTGGCTACATGGTCGTGGACCCCATCCCGCCACCAGCGACACGCGGCTGCGGCTGCAGCAAGACGCCAGGTGAAGGATGAGCAGCACGAGAGAGAGCACGCTCCGTCACCTCAAGCACATGGTCGCCGCAGCCACAGTGCTCGGCTGCGACAAGCCCGACGCGACGATCGACAAGGATCGAGTCGTGGATTCGTCATCAGTGGACGCCACCGCTACCCTCGACGCCTACGTCCCAGACAGCTCGCTCCCAGTCGACGCGAGCGACGCATCGATCGCCGACGCCTCGGCTCCCGATACGAGCACCGCGATGCGCACTCCACCCCCGTGTCCGCCTGGCAGACTTCGTAAGCCGGATGGAACGTGTGGCTACATGGTCGTCGATCCCGTCCCGCGTCCTTCGCGCCCCATCAAGCCACTCTGAGGCAACCATGCAGAGTACATCCAAATCCAAGCGACGACTCGAGCTGATGCCCGAGGTGCTACCCGCGCCGACCAAAGAGACCGGCAACGCGAGCGTGCGCGCGCGGACGATGGGGCACATGCACAAGATGATGGCGGCCGCTGGAGCCGTGGCAGGTTGCTCGCGAGCGATCACTCAAGGCGACAACACGATCACGATACCGCCCGCCACGAGCGCGTCCACGAGTCCGTCCACCGCCACGATTCCGTCTGCTCCATCGACGATCGTAGCGACCCCAACCGCGCCGGTTCCTACGGTGCCTTCGGGTCCTGCGACTGGGTACATGGTCGTCGACATGCTGCCGTCGCCCGCTCGTTGCTATGGTGTGGGCGCGTCTGTGAAGGCGACCGCCGTGTGGAGGCAGGACACGACTGGCCTCTATGCGGAGCTCACGCTCAACGGGACTGTCCCGGCCAACGCGTTCCAACCCAACGCGGTAAGCGTATGGGGAGGCGCCGTGATGAGCACCGGCGGAACGGCGCAGACAGTGCTCATCAAGGTGCGCCCAAGCCCAGGAAACACGTCGTTCGGCGCGTCGGTGGACGTCGCGTGCAGCGGCACGACTGGAGCGGTGGTGGCGACCGTGCAGCTCACTGGACCGAAGAAGGTCGGCGACAAGCTCCCTGTTACAGTGATCGACCGATGACCAACAAGCGCTCGCTGAAGGTGCTCACGGGAGAGACTCCTACGCCAAAAGCCGCACACACCGCCGTCCGTGCGCGCACGCTGGTGCACTTGCAACGAATGGTCGCGGCCACTGCGCTGGCCAACTGCACCAAGCCAGTGCAGTCGGACACGACCATCACTCCCAAGACGACGAGCACGGCGCCCGATGGTGGAGTCGGCGCGATCACAACTCCGCCGGTCACGAGCATCCCTACTGGCTATGCCGTGGTCGATCCGATGCCCTCTCCTGCTCGCTGCTATGGCGCTGCGGCGAGCCTGGCCGGAAAGGCGCAATGGAAGCAGGACGCTACCGGGATGTACGTCGAGCTCACGATCACGATCGCGCCGTCATCGGGGGTTGCTTCGACGGTGACGTCGTTCGACAAGGCGACGAACGTCATGGGCGCCAATACGATCTCTTCGGACGTTCGGCCTACGGGGATCGTCGTGCGCGCTCGGCCGCTCGCGGGCAATACGTTCATGAGCGCATCGGTCGGAGTTCAGTGCGGCGGAGGCAGCTTGCCAGGTGCAGTCGTCGCGTCGCTCACGCTCCCGGCGGCGAAGGCGAAGGTAGGCGACGTCATCACGGTGACCTTGGTCGATCGATGAGCGCTCGCTCGTCGACGGTCGCGCACATGAACCGGCTGATCGCCGCGGCGACCCTGGCTGGCACCGTCGCGTGCAACAAATGCAACTCGCTCCCTGGTGGCGGCTACGCGGTGGTCGATCCGATGCCGAGCCCCGCGCGCTGCCCAGGCGTCGTCTACTCGCTGACCGCGAAGGCGACGATATCGCCCTCGGACGCGGGTCAGCTGATCACGATCGACATCGACGGCCCCGCCGCGTTTGATCTCGATGATGCAGGAGACGTCCACGCCTCTGTGTCCAACGGCAAGCTGGTCTCTCAGTCGAGGACGCCTACGGGGCTCAGGTTCGTGATTCAACCTGCCGCATTGGTAGGCGGCTTCACGCTGACGCTCGCCAGCACGTGCGACGCTGGGCCGGCATCCATCGTCGCGAACGTGAGCTGGGGCACCTCCGCAGACGGCGGCCAAGAGACGCGCGTCACGTTGTCGGAGTACTGACCGCGTTCTGCTCGGCGATGGCGTTGGCCACGACCTTGGATGGACCTTCGCTCGTGACGCACCAGAGCTGATGCGCAGCGCGCGTGGCGCCGACGTAGAGGGCGTGCCGCGCCTGCGGAGTGTCTGGGAAGCAGGCCGCGCTGGTCTCGAGCAAGATGACCTCATCGAACTCGAGGCCCTTGGT
>JANYHY010000006.1 GCA_025362165.1 Myxococcales bacterium
AAGATCGTCCGCGGCGAGATCGGCAAGACGCCATTCCCGCCTAGCGGCCCGTCCAAGATGATTGACGTGTATATCGCCGCCAAATAGCCACAACGAAGTGACAACGCGCTGCGTTGCGCGGCATCCAAGGTGGAGAGTAGAGTCTCGCACCCATCGTCCGAGTTCGGACACACGACCTAGTTTTTTTGATGTCCCCGAAGCGGCATCAATTGGAGACAACGCATGAGTCACGTCATTCGCAAGGTCGGTGTCATCGGCGCCGGCGTCATGGGCGGTGGCATCGCCGCGCACCTCGCCAACGCAGGCATCGAGGTCGTGCTCTTGGACATCGTCCCGCCGACCCTCACGGACGCCGAAAAGAAGGACCGCGGAGCGCGCAATCGCTTCAGCGCGAGCGGCTTGGACAAGGCGATCAAGGCGCGACCTGCCGCGTTCTTCCACAAGAGCGGCGCGCGCCTGGTCTCGATCGGAAACGTCGAGGACGATCTCCAAAAGCTCTCTACCTGCGATCTCGTCATCGAGGCCGTCATCGAGAAGCTCGAGCCCAAGCAAGCGCTCTTCGCGCAGCTCGAGAAGGTGCTCCCCGACCACGCGATCGTCGCCTCCAACACGAGCGGGCTGCGCATCCACGACATGGTTCAAGGCCGCACGGATGGCTTCAAGAAGCGCTTTCTGGTGATGCACTTCTTCAATCCAGTTCGTTATATGAAATTGCTCGAATTGGTCATTGGCCCAGAGACCGCCAAAGAGACATTGAGCGCTATTGCCAAGTTCGGCGAAGACCAATTGGGCAAAGGCGTAGTCGTCGGAAAGGACACACCCAACTTCATCGGCAATCGCATCGGCACGCACGCCATGATGGTGGGCATTCATCAAATGCTCAAAGACGGCTTGAGCCCAGAAGACGTGGACAACATCACCGGGTCGCCGATGGGCCACCCGAAGAGCGCGAGCTTCCGCACTGCAGACTTGGTCGGCCTAGATACGTTCATTCACGTCGCAGACAATTGCCATGCTGCATTGACCAATGATGAAGAGCGCGCCGTCTTCGAGGTCCCTGCGTTCATAAGGACGATGGCCGACAAGAAGCTCCTGGGAAACAAGACCAAAGGAGGGTTCTACAAGAAGTCTGGCAAAGACATATTGACCTTCGATCCAAAGACTCTCGACTATCGCGCAAAAGGCGGAGACGACGGCATCAAGTCTGCGACCAAATCAATTTCACGCATTGAAGAGACGCCGGCGCGACTGAAGAAGTTAGTCGCCGATCAAGGCAAAGCAGGCGCGTTCGCGTGGACAGTATTGAGTCGTTCGTTGGCGTACGCCGCGCGTCGTATCCCAGAGATCGCAGACTCGGTCGTCTCGATCGATGACGCGATGAAGTGGGGATACAACTGGGAGCTCGGCCCTTTCGAGACCTGGGACGCGCTCGGCTTCTTGGAGACCGTCGACCGAATGGACAAGGACGGAGTCCTATTGCCAGACTCGATCAAGAAGATGAAGGCCGCGGGCGCGACCTCTTTCTACAAAGGCAATGAGGTCTGGGATCTGCAGACTGCCAAGTATGTCGCGCGCGAGATCGATCCGCGCAATGCCACAATCGAGATTGTGCGTAGAGGCACGGCGGTCCTCAAGAATGACGGCGCAGAGGCGTGGGACATGGGAGACGGCGTCCTGGGGCTCACCTTCAAGACGAAAATGAACAGCCTCGACCCAGACGTCATCAAGATGTTGGGAGACGCAGCCGACCGCGCAGAGAAGGACTTTCGCGCGCTCATCGTCGTCAACAAGGGTGAGCACTTCTGCGTCGGCGCCAATCTCGCATTATTGGCCATGAGCGCCGGAATGGGTCTGGGACCAAATTCGCGAGATGGTGAGGGCCTATCAAATGGCCACTCAACGCTTGAAGTACGCGCGCGTGCCTGTCGTGATTGCACCTTACGGAATGGCCGTGGGCGGAGGTATGGAGCTCTGCTTCGCAGGAGACGCCGTGCAGGCCGCCGCAGAGACCTATTGTGGATTGGTCGAGTGTGGAGTCGCCGGACTGGTGCCTGGGGGCGCCGGTACGATGAACATGCTCTGGCGCACATTAGAATCAATTCCCGAGGGCGCGAACGTCAACACCTATGAGTATGTCACTCAAGTATTCAAGAACATCGCGATGGCCAAGGTGGCGACCAGCGCAGTAGAGGCCAAGCACTTTGGGTATTTCCGACACACTGACGGAGTCACGTTCGACAAAGCGCGATTGGTCACTGACGCCAAGAGCAAAGCGATCGGATTGGCCGAGAGTGGTTATCACCCTGCCTCCCCGCGCGCGTTCACGCTGCCTGGAGAGAGCGGCATCGCGACATTGAAGATGATGGTGGGCACGCTCGTAGCCGGTGGATACGCCACGCCGCACGACGCGGTCGTCGCCGGCAAGCTCGCGGAGGTCCTCTGCGGCGGCAATGGCGGCGGATCTCGCGAAGTGACAGAAGACGAGATCCTCGAACTAGAGAGAGAGGCCTTCGTCAGTCTGTGCGGCGAGCCCAACACGCAAGCGCGCATTCAATACTTCTTGATGAACAACAAGCCGCTCAGGAACTAACGGAGAATCACAATGAGACAAATAGTCATTCTCGAATCCGTTCGCTCTGCAGTCGGTCGCGCCCTCAAGGGATCATTGATCTACAAACGCCCGGACGAGCTCGCGGGAGAGGTCATCGCCGCGTTGTTGGCGCGAGTGCCTGCGATCAAGCCAGAGATGGTGGAGGACCTGGTATTGGGCTGCGCGATGCCAGAGGGCGAACAAGGCCTCAATGTCGCGCGCGTCGCTGGCTTCTTGGGTGGGCTGCCTCAAGAGACTAGCGCAATGACCATCAATCGCTTCTGCTCTAGTGGATTGCAGGCTATTGCGCTCGCGGCCGGCGCTGTCGCCATGGGCTCCAATGACATCGTGATCGCGGGCGGCGTCGAGTCGATGAGCATGGTGCCGATGACTGGCAACAAACTCAGTATGTCACCCGAGGCGATGGCGCGATTTCCCGACGTCTATACGCCCATGGGCATCACGGCAGAGAACGTCGCCAAGCGCTTCTCGATCTCGCGCGAGGACCAGGACAAGTTCGCGCTCTCCAGCCAAAAGAAGGCGTCTGCGGCGATCGAGGCAGGTCGCTTCAAGGAAGAGATCGTCGCGGTCCAAGGCGTCCGCTTCAATGGCAACGAGCACGTCTCCTTCACGTTCGATCGCGACGAACTCCCGCGTCCGGACACCACCGCAGAGGGCCTCGCCGGACTCAAGCCTTCATTCTCTGCGACTGGCAGCGTCACTCCTGGCAATGCGTCTCCGCTCTCCGACGGTGCCGCGGCCGCGATTGTCACGAGCTTGGACACTGCAGAGAAATTGGGGGTCAAACCGCTCGGATATTTTCGTCAGTTCGTCACCGCCGGAGTAGACCCATCCATCATGGGCATCGGGCCCATCCCTGCAGTTCAAAAGCTGCTCGCCAAGACTGGACTGAAGGTCTCTGATATCGACTTGTTCGAATTGAACGAGGCCTTCGCCAGCCAATCCGTTCATTGCCAAAGGACGCTCGGCATCCCAGACGAGAAGCTCAACGTGAACGGCGGCGCGATCGCGCTCGGTCACCCGCTCGGCTGCACCGGCGCCAAGCTCGTCGCGACTGCGCTCTACGAGCTGAAGCGGCGCAATCAGCGGCGCGCCATCGTCACGATGTGCATCGGCGGCGGAATGGGCGCAGCCGGCCTGCTCGAACGAGTATAGTCGTCGACGATGTCCAACGTCATGGATGTGAAGGACGACGGCGGCTGGCGCTCTCGCGTCAGTGGCGTCCTCGGATTCTTCGCGTGCTTCGTGACGCTCATTCCGCTGCTGCGCTCGTTGTTGGGTATCAAGATCCCCACGGGCACTCGCGTGCCTATCGAGTTCACCTATTACAAATACGGTCTATTGTTCGGAGTGGGCGGGATGCTCGCCGCCTTGGTGTGGGGCAAGGGCTTCGGCGGTTGGCGATTGACTGGTCTCATCATGAGCGCGTTCGGGATCGTGTTGGCTGTCGCCTTCTTGATGCTCAGCTCGTTCGCAGACTCGTTCAACAATCAATAACGCACAATTGAAGCCTGCGAAGCCAATCCGCTTAGTACCTCGTCACAGAGAATTCGACAGGTCGAATTCCGCAGCTCCGCTGCGCCGAGGTACTAGACGGTCCCGGGGGCTCCGCCCCTGTTTGCCCCCGAAATCAGCTCCCGCCGATTTCCTAGTACTCAACAGCTCAATCGGTCCATTCCACTGTGTCGCGGTACTAGTTGTTGCCGTTCGCCGCAGGCGACGACAAGTTGTGAACGAACAGTCCGCCCGCGCCGACGAGGAGCTCTCCTTGCGGACCTTCGGCTGCGCCGAACAGATCGTTTTTCATGATAGTTGGCTCTGTGCCCAAGGAGCGGACGAGCGCGCCTCTTTCGCCGACGGCGAGCCAGCTCCTCATTCCGAAGGTCGCCGCGACTCCATAGAGGCGCGCGCCACTCGTCGCGATCGTGCGCCATGCGTTGTTCTCGCGCACGATCACGATGCCGTTGGCGCCGACCGCGACAGCTCGTGAGTCGTCGCAGGCGACGGACTCGAGGTCTTCTGAGGTGACGCTGGGATCCTGCTTCCAGCCGCCCGCCCATCGCAACACGACTCCGGCTTGTCCAACGGCGATGGTCTCGGTGAGCCCAGCGCAAACAGAGCGGAGGTTCGCCTGCGTGCCCGAGGTCTCCCAGCGCCAGCCGCTCGGACCCTCCACGCCAACTGCGCCGCGATCACCGACGACGATAGGGCCCATCCACGAGTAGACGGCGCCGTGCAGACCAGGGACGTCGCTCGCGAGCTTCCAGTGGTCTCCGTCGCGCTCGACGATGACTCCGTCTCCAGCTGCGAGCACATCCTTGCCTCGCTGCGCTACTGCGTAGAGCGTTCGATCGGTGGTCGGAGGCACTGTGGTCCAGGCGACGTCGCCGTTGGACCGTCGAAGGATCGCGCCGCGCTCGCCGACCGCGAAGCTCTCGTCTGCACCTGAAGAGACCGCACGGAGCGGGCTCGTGCTCGCGTTCGTCCACACCGAGATCGGCAGCGCCGAGGTTGCCTCGCTCGGCGAAGTGAGCGGAGCCACGAGAGCGTTGTGCCCGCCGAGCCGATACGCGCCGTACACGAGCGCGCCACCGACGAGCGCGATGACCAAGAGCACGGAGCCACGAATCTCGATGTTCACGAGTGCACCGCCGTCGAGCTGAGCTCAACAGCGCGAGCGATCGACTCGCTCCGCGAGCCGGGCGGTGCACAAGACGAATCGCTTGGGCTCCGCCCAAACCCCGAATTCGCTCCCGCGAATTCGCTAGTGCACCGAAAGCGTGGGCGCAGGATGTCAGTTCGACGGCGGTGCACTAGGTCGCTCTCTTCGACTTGATCAGATCGAGCGGCTTCGGACAGACGCTCCGAAGCTTGCATGACGCACACTCTTTTCCGCGCCAAATACGGTCAAAACGCGCCTGAGCCTGATCGAGCAGGACGTCGTCGTCGGTGAGCAGGCCCATCTCGAAGTTGCGGCGACCCTCTCCTTTGGCGCCGAGCCCCGCGCCTGTGAAGTTAGCGCTGCCGAGGTAGAGCTTGCCGCCGTCGCAGGCGATGAGCTTGAGGTGCACGCGCGGGCACTGCCTCATCTCGAAGCGCGAGACGGTCGCCTTGTCCTTCGCGAGCGCCGCACGGAACGGGCGCGACGGAGTCCCAGCATGGAGCAACCGGATCTCCACTCCGCGCTTGGCCATGTCGCGGAGAGACTCGAGGATGGAGACATAGCGTCCACGCGCGCGCGCCGTCGATCCGATTGGCGCCTCGTGCATCATCGCTTTGACGTTGGCGGTGGAGATCCACACGCTCGTCTTGGCCTTCAAGATCGCGCCGATGACGAGCTCCTCGTAGTGCGCCTTGTCGACGATGAGTTCGACCTTCGCGAGTCGCGTCACGCGGTGAGGCTCAGTTGGGGCGTGCCAACGGCACCTCCGCTACGCCGAAGGCCGTTGATGTCCGCTGTAGGCGGCATCAATTGGGGCGTGCCAAAGGCACCCCACCTAGCGTTGATGTCCGCCAAAGGTGGCATCAATGTACCGGGACCGTGGCTCTCACTTGCGCTTGCTCGAGCTGGCAGTTGGACGCGTTGCAGACGCTCAGCTTGAGCGTGCCGTTGAGCGTGATCGCTCCAGCTTGGGTGCCCTGCAGCTTGATCGTCATCACGCCGACCTTCTCGCCGTCGAACGCGAAGTCCCCGGCGGACTTGGAGAACACACCTTTGCCAGCCGTGTCCGTGCCCATGAACGCCGCACCTGGAGCGTCGTCGAGCTTGAGCTTGTAGGGATAGTCCTTGTTGACGTGAAACTCGTCCTTCGCGGTCAAGCGCACGGCGACGTTGCAATCGGCATTGATCACGCACGGCGGAGGCGTCGCGACGTCGACGCTGAAGTGATTGCCGTCGAAGTGCATGCCGACTCCCGGCGGCACGGGCGCAGCGGGCGCGGCGGACGTTGACGTCATGGGCGTCGATGCGATCGTCGTGGAGGTGCCCTTCGGCGCGACAACCGCGAGCTGCTGGGAAGATGATGTCGGCGTGGAGACCGCGATCGCGATGACGGTCGACGCGGAGGGCGCGCTGTTCGTCGCTGCGACCGCCGCGGGGGCAGACGCCGGCGGATCGGCGGACGCCGTCAATCGAGTCTCTGCCGGTTTTTCACAGCCGATCGCGAGGACGATCCAGAGGGGCGCGAGTCTCATCGGGCGGCAGTATACGGCGGTGTTAGCCTGCGCGCATGAGAAGCGCGATCCTCGCGGGCGCTGCGGTGCTCTTGGCTTGCGGCGGCGACGACACGACCGACACGCAACTCGTGACCGACGGCGGCGTGACACGAGACACGTCGATCCTCTTGCCGGACGGCGCGATCATCAATGACCCAGATGGCGCGACGAGCACCGACTCTCCCGCGCTCGCGTTCACGAAGAAGCTCGGCAAGGCGCACGCGGGACACTTCTTGATCGGGATGGGCAACGACGGAACCAACAGCGGCAACGACGACGCGTACAACCTCGGCGTCACGCTCGACCTGCACTACCACTACCTCTCGGGCATTTCGACCGGCGGAGGCTGGCCAACGTGGAACTCCAATCCGGACTACGCGGGCAAGCGCATCGCTGAGGCCACCACGCACGGCGTGGTCCCGATGCTTACCTATTACGGGATGGCGTCCAAGGGCGACAACAACATCGCGGTGCTCACGGACGCCGTGTTCATGAAGACGTACTTCAAAGACTTCTCGCAGATGCTCGGCGACATCAAGGCCGCGGGCGTCCCTGTGGTTCTTCACTTCGAACCAGATTTCATGGGGTATTTGCAGCAGGCGACTGTGAAGGACGGCATCGGGCCGGACAAGCGCGCGGCGAGCCCAAGCGCGTTCGGGGCAGCCGAGTGCGCAGGCGAGCCGGAGACGGTGGTGGGGTTCGCGCACTGCATCTATTCGGTCGTGCGAGCGCGCGCGCCCAACGCTCTGCTCGGATTTCATGCGTCTGCGTTCAGCTCGAACGTGGACGTGGATCGCAACCGGGATCCGAAGTTCGACGTCGCGGCAGAAGGAGCCAAGACCGTCGCGTTCTTCAAGCAGCTCGGTCTGGACCGCGCCGACTTCGTCTCGACGGACACGAGCGATCGAGACGCAGGTTGCTACGAGGCGAACCACTTGCCGATGTGCGCGTGCACCAAGACCCCCACCTACAAGTGCGACGACTTCTATTGGGATGAGACCAACCAGACGCTCCCGAGCTTCGCGCAGCACTTCAAGTGGGTGAAGTCTCTTACCGCCGGTCTCAAGCTGCCGATGATCTGGTGGCAGATCCCGTTCGGTGATCCTTCGGCGACCGCAGGCGGACAGATCGGCGCGTGGCGCGACAACCGCGTGCATTACTTCTTCGCGCACGTAAACGAGCTCATCGCCGCAGGTGGCGTCGGCGCGGTTTGGGGCACTGGCGCAGGCGATCAGACGTATCTGACGCAGGCGTACAAGGACGCGGTGAAGAAGTACTTCGCGTCTCCCGCAGCGTTGCCTTGATCATGAGAGTGTGTGGACAGTGCGGCGCGCAAGTGGAGGACGGCGCTCGCGTCTGCACGAACTGCCACTCGCTCATGCCGCTCGACGCGACGCAGGGAGTGTTCGTCGCGGGCGCCAAGATCGAGCGTGCCTCGTCGCGCATCGTCCTCGACAAGAAGCTCGGCGAGGGCGGCATGGCGACCGTGTGGCGCGCGTGGGAGTTCTTCCCGCCTTCGGACCCTCGCGCAGCGCAGCCGCGCCTCTGCGCGTTGAAGATCATGCGCGGCGCGGGGCGCTCGCTCGCCGAGCTGCGCGATTTTTTCACGCGTGAAGCAGACGCGCTCGGCCGGCTCTCACACCCGAACATCGTGGTGCTCCACGAGTGCTTCGAGCACCAAGGTCGCGTGATGCTGTCGCTCGAGTACGTGGAGGGTGAGACGTTGGATGCGCTCATCGCGCGTCATGTCGCGCGCGCGAGTCTCGCCGGGCCTGCCGCGCTCCCTGGTCTGCCGCTGCTGCGTGCGTGGCATTACTTCCAACAATTGCTCGGCGCGCTCGCGGCTGCACACGCGATCGGCTTGGTGCATCGAGACGTCAAGCCGCAGAACGTGCTCCTGCGCGCGGACGGCGTCGTGAAGCTCACCGACTTCGGCATCGCGACGCGCGGCGCACAGGTCGGTCCGAGCAACGCTGTCGGCACGGGGGCATTCATGTCGCCCGAGCAAGTGTTGTCCCAACCGGTGGACGGCAGGAGCGATCTCTACTCTGCGGCCATCGTCCTATACATGATGTTGAGCGGGCGACTACCGTTCCCTACGGCAGATCGCAGCGAGTTCGCGGTTCGGCAGGATCAGGTGGAGAAGACGCCGCCGCCGCTTCGAACGTGGCTCCCCCAAGCCCCTATGGTCATCGACGCGCTCTTCGCGCGCGCGCTCGCGAAGGACCCCGCCATGCGGTTCGCGGACGCGATCGAGATGGGGAGCGCGTTTCGCGAGGCGTTCGGCCTACCCGACAGCCCCGAGTGGCAGGCGCAGGCAGCGCTGGCGCG
>JANYHY010000201.1 GCA_025362165.1 Myxococcales bacterium
TGCCGATCAGGTCAGGCGCAGAACGGCCGCTGCATCGACACGTGCTGCACCAGCGCCAACTGCACCAACGGCACGGCGTGCCACGAGGGAACTCTGCTTGGCAAGTCGGGCCTCATCTGCCAACCCGGGAGCACCACCGGCTCGGGCGGCTGCTGTGCGGGCATCTGCGGTGGCGCAGGCAATTGCGGTGAGGGCGTCTGCGAGAAGCTCAACATCAGCTTGTGCATGGCGCCTTGCTGCGGCTCGGCCACGTGCGGTGGAGACAACTGGGGCGACTACATCTGCCGCGCGTATGGCGCTAGCAACGGTGTCTTCACGTCATGCGTCGCCACGGGCGGGCGGCGGGGCTCGGGCGCGACGGGCTCGGACTGTAGCCAAGACAGCGATTGCGTCGGCTATTCGTGCGCATCAGCGACCACGTTGCACACTCACAAGTACTGCACCGACAATTGCTGCACTGACAACGACTGCGCCAATGGTACGCGCTGCCGACCCGTCTCGGGATCGAACGCGTACATCCTGCACTGCATCTACCCCTGAGAGCGCTCGCTTAGTCGGCGGCGTCTGCTGCGTCGTCCACGGCTGCGTCGCTGGAGTCCGCGACGCTGGTGTCGGAAGTGTCTGCCACGCTCGTGTCCTTCACGCTCGTGTCCGCCATGCTCGTGTCTTGCATGCTGGAGTCCACGGCGTTCGTGTCCGGCGGGTTCGCCTGATCGGCGAGCGGCGCGTCTGGGAACGAGGCGTCGGATGGGCCAGCGTCGATCTTCGAGCGGTCGAAGTCGACGATGAGCTCACAACCCGCCGCGACGAGCGCGAGAGCCATGATCGAGAGGAGACGCTTTTTTGATTGGTTCTTCATGGCAAAATCTTAGAAACGCAAGAGGGCGCCCACGCCACCGCCGTGCGGACTGACGATCGGAGCCGGGGTGATGGAGAATGATTTGACCTTGTGCGCGACGACAGGCCGCTTGTCGGGCGACGGCGGAAACGAAGCTGCGGGCTTCGGCGCGTCGTCGTCCTTGGAGAAGAAGAGCACTGCGCTCGTCACGCCGAGCGTGATCGCGACACCGAAGGCCATGTCGGCGATGAGCGCTTTGTTCTCTCCGCTGTCAGCCGTGCCTGCCGTCGGTGTGGTGTCGTAGGTGCTCTTGTCGCCGAGCGCCAAGATTCCGAAGACCGCGCCAACGCCTGCAGCGACAACGGCCAAGCTGCCCGTGACGATCGCAGGGACCATGCTGTGGGCCTTTGGTGGCTCGGGCGGAGTGACGGGTGCGGCCGGCGTCGGAGCAGGCGGGTTTGCAGCGATCGGAGGAAACGGCGGCGTCTCGACGGGCTTCGCGGTGAGCTCGACCTTCACGTCCTGCTTGCCGCCGAACGTCACGTCCGCGTCTTTGTCGCTCGCGACGTAGCCTGCGAGATCGAAGTGGATCGTGTGCTTGCCAGGCGGAACGTCTACGTCGGTGGGTGCGACTCCGCTCGGCTTGCCATCGATCGTGACGGTCGCACCTGGCGGCGTCGAGTCGACGTGGAGCTTGCCGGGCATCGCCTTGATGGTGTCGACGCGCTTCTTGAGGTCGTCGCCCTCCTTCACCATCTTCGGCGGAACGGCTGCGAGGAAGTTGTTGTACGCGGCGACGGCGTCGGTGTAGTGCCCGAGGTTGTCTTGGCACATGCCGATGTACCGCTGAGATTGCGGCGTCGACTTGAACGCGTCTGCGGCTTGGAACTCAGGCAACGCGCCGGCGTAGTCGTTCGCCTTGAATTTTGCTTCTCCAGCCTGGTAGTGGGCCTTCGCGTCCGCTGCGCCGCCGCCTGCTGCAGTCGCGCCTGGCTTGACCGGAGTCGCGGGCTTTGCGGGAGCGGCCGAGGTCACAGGCGTCGGTGGCTTGGCTGGAGTCGTGGGCTTGCCCTGCGCGGCGGCGTTCTGCGCGTTGGCGCCGAGCACCAACACAGCGACGGCCGCACCCATCGTGAGCTTTCTGCCGATGGCTTGCCTCATGTCCTGCAATCCTCCTGTTGTATCCATGGTGTCGGCAAAACCGCCAACGAACGCGCGCGCTAGCCTAGCGGGCCTGTCCGCACGCTACAAGAACCCACTGTACTGACAAGCACATTGTGTTCAGTGCTCGGGCTCGACGAGCTCAACCAATACGCCGCCCGTCGCCTTCGGGTGGACGAACGCAACCTTGTGCCCGCGCGCGCCTCGTCGGGGTGTCTCGTCGATCAACGGCACGCCGAGGGCTTTCAAGAATGCCAACGCTTGCTCGATCCCTTCGACTTCGACGGCGATGTGATGGAGCCCAGGTCCGCGCTTGTCGAGGAACTTCTCGAGACCGTCGTTGCCCTTTGGCGAGATGAGCTCGAGGCTCGTCTCTCCGAGAGGAAGAAGCGCCGCCTCGGTCTTCTGAGACTCTACGAGCTCGCGCACGGTTGGATTGACGCCGAGCACTTGAAACCATTTCGCCGCGGCCTCGTCGATGTCAC